>JAUHYN010001211.1 GCA_030426505.1 bacterium
TGTTCGCGACGGTGTTGCTCTTGTTGAGGGCGGCGAGCGCGTCCTCGTCGTTCGACTCGAACCCGGAGAGCACCGACATCAACCCGACGCTCGCGAGGTCCTTCATGAGCTCGGGGTGCGTCGCGATGAAGTCGGTGCGGCCCTGGGTCATCCAGTGCTTCTCGATCCTCCGCTCGCGCAGCACCTCGACCAGGCGGCGCAGGCGCTTGTGGTCGGTCAGGAAGTTGTCGTCGAGGAGGAAGATGAACGGCTCTTCGCAGGCGGCCATCTGGTCCGCGATGCCCTCCGCCGAAAGGTAGCGGACGCGGCGATCGTAGAATTCCCAGATCGCACAGAAGTTACAGTCGAAGCTGCAGCCGCGGCTCGTGAAGATCGACGCCATCGGCTGCGCGACCGTGAAGAAGTAGCGACCGTAGTACTTGTGGACGAGGTCGCGGCGCGGGCGGGGGAGGTCGTCGAGCGCCTTCGTCTGGCTGCGCTTCGCGGTGGAGAGCCAGCCGCGCGCGCCGGCCGAGAACTCGATGCCGTCCACGGACGCGAACCCCTCGGCCGTCGCTCGGGCGAGGGCGTCGGCGTCGATGACCTCGGCGCGCGTCGCGTCGAGCGCGGCCTGGCGCACGGCGCACAGCTCGGCGAAGGTCTGCTCGCCTTCGCCCTTCACGATCACGTCGATGTACGGCTCGCGGAACTCCTCGGGCGAGAGCGTGGGGTGGTGCCCGCCGATCAGGGTCAGGACGTTCGGGTTCATGCGCTTCGCAGAGCGCAGGACGGCCTTCGCCTGGTAGGCGTCCGTGGTCATCGACGTGGTGCCGACGACGTGCGGGCGGAAGCGGTTCATCGCGTGCGCGAGTGCGTTTTCGGGCTCGAGGCGCAGGTCGAGGATCTCGATCTCGTGTTCGGGGACCGCGCCGGCGACGGCCGTGAGCGCGACGGGCTCCGAGAGCCACATGATGTTCTCGAGGCCGAGGCGGCCCTCTTCGAACGGCGTGGGTTGCACCAACAGGATTCGCATCGCTGGCTCCTTCGATCCCCTCTCTCGACCCCTCGTACGCCGCCCAACCTCGCTCGGGCTCGCGCGCGCGCCACGATCTTTCAGAGTCCTAGCACCGATCTGGGTCGTCTGAGACCTGCCCCAGTGTTTTCGACGCCGACCGCCGTTCGGATGCAGCCCGCCGGAAAAAGGGCGTTCGGGCCGACTTGGTCGTTTTGGACCGATTCGACGCCCGATCAGTCGCGGCGGCGGGCAAGGCGCCCGCGAATCCGGCTGAGGCTGACCTCCGTGATCCCCAAATAGGACGCGAGGTGCCGTTGCGGGACCCGCTGGAGCAGCCACGGAGCGTCCCGGACGATCGCCAGGTAGCGCTCCGTCGCGGTCGTCCCCAACAGCTCCGCCTCGCGCGACTCCTTGAGCCAGAAGCGCTGCTCGGCCGCGCGCCGCAGGAAGAGCTGCACCGGCGGGAGCCCAGCCGCGAGCGCCTCGAGCTCGCGGAACGGGAGCACCAGGACCTCGGTGGGTTCGAGCGCTTCGACGAACGTTCGACTCGGCGCGCCCGTCGCCGCCGCCGCGTGCGAGCCGGTGAAGTCACCCTCGCGGTGGAAGGCGCGGTTGATCTCGCGCCCGTCCTGCCGGAGCAGGTACAGCCGCGTCAGTCCCCGCACGACGAAGAACACGTCCGGCGCCTCCGCGCCGGCGGTGACGAGCTGCGTCTTCGCATCGATGCGCCGGTGCTCGAGCTGGTCGAGCCAGTCGTGGACCTCGGGGAGGTCGACGGGCGCGAGCGCGCAGAGGCTCTTCAGCAGCGCCGCCCGAGATTCGTCGAGCACGTCGCGCGTTCTTATCCGATGTTGATGTCGAAGCCCACCCGACGCGCGATGCTTCGCCCGTGAGTTCGGACCGACCCACGGCTTGGATCGAGCGCGACGCGGACGGCGCGCTCCACACGGTGGCTCGGCCGCCGGGGCTGACCGGTGACGCTCCCGCGCGACGCCTCCCCGTGAGGTTCGCCTTCGAACCGTGCGGGCCCGCGGCCTTCGAACGCGCTCTGTACGAGGCCACGCTGCCCGAAGCGCGGGCGCGGTTCGAAGCCGTGATGGACGAAGCCGAGCACCTCGCGCGCTCGGGTCACGCGGCCGAGGCGCCGCCGCGCGACGCGTGGCGCAGGATGCTCGTCCTCGGCGCACACCACGCGCAGGACATGGAGGTCGTCCTCGCGGCCCTGGGCATCGACAAGCCGCTCGGCGAGGTCCACGACCTGACGGAGACGGCGCGCGGCGCCGCTGTGAAGGCGACCGCGAACGCGGGGTCGCCGTGGTACCGCGCTTGGGCGAGCGCGCACGCCGAAGACGACGCGGTCGTGATCGGCATGCTCTCGCCGCACCTGTGCGCGTCGTTCTACTGGCGGAGCGTGGACCCGAGCGGTCCGCTCGACGCGTCGCTCGCGCACATGCTCTCGGACCATCACCTCGGGTCGCCCCATCGCCCGGTCGATCACGTGGAGCAGGCGGTGAACTGGGTCGCGCACACGCTCCGGGAGCACTTCGGGATCCTCGGTCGGGCGCAGCGCCCGTACGCCGCGCTCGAGGCGGTCCTCGCGTCGGATCCCGTCGCGTCGGTGAACCCGCTCCTGCGGATGATCGCGCGCGACGTCGCGCCGGCAATGGAGGCGCTCGAGGAACGGGGCTGTACGGTGCCGTGGAGTCGGCTGCGGGTCGGCGCTCCGGGGCGTCAGCGCGTGGG
>JAUHYN010001212.1 GCA_030426505.1 bacterium
GCGGTCAACCGTGACCGGCCGACCGCGCTCGACTATCTCGACGCCGACATCGGCGAGATCCCCGACCCGACCGGTGAGAGCCCCGCCCACTGGCGGACGAGTGTCAACATGATCGACGATCTCACGAAGCGCCTCGCGACGCTCCGATTGCAGCCGCTCGAGATGCGGGCCTCGGGAGCGTTGGTCGATCTGCTCTTTGCCTCCTCCGGTCTCGAGCGCGAGATCGTAGCCGATGCGGAGCCGATCGAGATTCTCCCTGCGCTCGAGGTTCCGGTCGCGCGGGTCCCGCACCTCATCGCCATGAAGGTCCTCGCGCGGGATGACCGCTATCGGCCGCAGGACTACGACGACCTGGCGGCTCTGCTCGCGGTCGCGACGCGAGTAGAGATCGAACGGACGCGCGAGCTGCTCGGATTCGTCGAGGCGCGCGGCTTCGATCGGGGGCGCCGACTCCTCGACGACTTCGAGGAGGTCCTTCGAGCGTTGTCGGCTTCGACGTAGCTCGAGTGACGGTCTTCCACACTCGGGCGCCTCCGGCGGCCGCTCTTCAGTGCTCGGGCCGACGTGGAGGAGGCGGTCGATCGTTCGGGATCGTCCGGCGCGTTCGGACATTCTCCGGACGAATCCCCCGTCCGCGGCGCCAACGCGCGTGGCATCCGCGGTGCAACTCGCGCCGACGTGGGCCTCCCGATCGACCGCACCCGGTTCGCAGCGCCACTCCAGCCGACGCAGGGAGCGTCCGGGGCGAGCGACGCTCGGCGCTCCGCCCCATTCGAACTCGATGCGGTCGCGGACCCGGTTGCGACGGACGCCGCATATCGCGCGAGCGACGCGATCGCCGCGAGCGCCCCCTTCAGCCCCGCGCCCGACGCGCCCACGCTCGACGCCCTCCTCGGCGCGCTCGCGTCCGTCGCTCCGCAGGATCGATCGGCGTTCGTCGCGGCGGTGGCGCGGCGCTGGGCGACGCTGGCGCACGGTCATCAGCTCGTTCGCCTCTCGCGGTACGCCAACGCCACGCCGGAAGAGAGCGCCACGATCGCGGTCGGCCTCGCGCTCGCCGCGATCGAGGCGCGGGTGCCCGGGCGCGCGGCGTTGTTGGCGGTGGGGGCGGTGCAGGCGATCGCGCCGGGGGCGGACCGCGAGGTGTTCGCGCGGCTCGGCGCGGACGAGGCGGTCGCGTGGACACGCGCGTTGGGGCTCGACGCTCGGAGCTATTACGCGGTGAACCGATCGCTGCGCGCGGACGTCGCGGACGTGCCGTCCGAGTGGCGGGTGCGGGCGGCGGAGCGGCTGGTCGAGGCGTCGGCGCGGGCGGGGGAGGCCGCGGTGGTCGCGACGGCGTTCGGGACGTTCGCGCCGTGGGCGGTGCGTGGGGCGTTGGGGCGGCGGTTGGCGGAGGCGATCGCGCCGACCGAAGCCGCGCGCGCGGTCGCGGTGGATGGCGGGCGTCATGCGGTGCGTGCATCGGTGGCTGACGAGGCGCGTGCATCCGAGGGGCACGCTGGCGGCCGAGGTCGTGCGGAGGCTGCGGCGGCGTCGGAGGCTGATGAGGCGCGCTCGTCCGAGGTGCCTGCCGGCGGCCGGGATCGTGTGGTGGGTACATCGGCGGCGTCGCAGGCTGACGAGGCGCGTTCGTCGGGGCCTGCCGGCCGCCGGGGTCGTGTGGTGGGTACATCGGCGGCGTCGGAGGCTGATGAGGCGCGTTCGTCGGAGGTGCCTGTTGGAGGCCGGGGTCGTGTGGTGGGTACATCGGCGGCGTCGCCGGACGACGCGGTGCGCGCGTCCGAGGGGGCAGCGCGCGGCGGGGCTCGTGAGCTACGTGCGTCGGCGGGCGCGGCAGGTTCGCCGGCCGACGCGGCGCGCGCGTCCGTTGCCGACGGCGAGCCTGCGCTGGCTTCCGGCGTTGTCTCGTCAGCGGATGAGGCGCTCGCGCGGGCCGAAGCGACGCGCGCAGGGGACGTGAGCGCGGCCGGACGGCACGCTGCGGCGTCTGCCTCGAATGCGGCGGTCACGCCGGCCGACGAGGCCGCGCGGCTCGAAGCGATCATCACCAGCGCCCACGGTCGCCGCCTGCTGTTCGCCCCGGGCGTGCCGGAGCACGCGCGGCTCGCGGTGTTGCGGGTGGTGCGGCGCGACCCGTCGTGGACGGCCGCGCGCATCCCGGCCGACCCGTGGACGGACCCGGCGCTGATGCAGGCGGCGTTCGCGGACCGTGCGGCGGACTTCGCGTTGCTGCGTGGTGACGCGCCGGTCGCGTTGGTCGGGAGCGATCTCGAGAACACGGTCGGGGCGGCGCTCGGCATTTCGCCTCGATCACCCACCGACGCGGACGCCGCCGAGCGCGCCGCGGCCGACGGCCGTCATGACTACTTCGCGGAGGAGCCTTCGCGTTCGGTCGTGGCGCCGATCGCGGCGGCGATCCGGGGGGTCGGTGGGGACGCGCCGCGGGTGACGGTGGTGCCGATTCAGGTGAGTTCGGCGGAGCTGGGGCTGGTGGCGACGTCGGTGTTCCGGGTGGAGGACGTGGCGACGGGCGCGTCGCGGTTCGTGGACGCGGGCGGGCGTACCTATTCGTCCTTCGAGGACTGGTCGACGGCGAATGAGTTGCCGTCCGGGTTGATGAGTTATCCGGCGGGCGGTCGGGTCGGGGGTGAGTTGGAGAGTCGGGCGACGCCGCGGACCGTGGACACGGTGGGTGAGGCGGGCGTGGTCGGGCTCGACGTCGCGGCGACGGCCG
>JAUHYN010001213.1 GCA_030426505.1 bacterium
CGGCTGGTCCGACAGCTGGCTGTCGTCGATCGTGTAGGTCGCGTTACAGACCTCGCACTCGATCCTCATCTACGAACTCCCGCCTCCGCCTTCCTAGTGGCGGAAGTGTCGCACGCCCGTGAAGACCATCGCTATACCGTGCTCGTTCGCGGCTGCGATGCACTCCTCGTCGCGGACACTCCCGCCCGGCTGCGCGATCGCCGTCGCGCCCGCCTCCGCCAACACGTCGACGCCGTCCCGGAACGGAAAGAACGCGTCCGACGCCACGACCGTGCCCTTCAGGGCGTCCCCGGCCTTCAGGCCGCAGATCTTCACGGCGTCCACTCGACTCATCTGTCCGGCGCCCACGCCGACCAACCGATCCTCGTGCCCGAATACGATCGCATTCGATCGCACGTGCTTCGCCGCCACCCACGTGAACGCCAGCCCGGCCATCTCCGCGTCCGTCGGCGCCCGCTCCGTGACCACCTTCGCGTCCCGGATCTCCGAGACGATCCGCGGCCCGCTGTCCTTCGTCTGCAGAAGCGCACCGCCCCGCACCAGCCTCAGGTCCGACTCCGGCGCGGTCGGCACCGCCCACGCCGCCTCGTCCAGCCGGAGCACGCGCAGGTTCTTCTTCTTCGCGAGCACCGCGAGCGCCTCGTCGTCGTAGCCGGGCGCCACGATCGCCTCCACGAAGCTCTCCGTCAGCGCCGCAGCGGCCGCCCCGTCCAGGCGACGATTCACCGCGACCACCGACCCGAATGCCGATAGCGAATCACACGCCCGCGCCGTCCGAATCGCGGTCGGCACGTCCTCCGCCGAGGCCGCGCCACACGGGTTGTTGTGCTTGATGAACACCGCGACCGGCCGCGCCTGCACCGCGCCCAGGTCGAGCGTCAGCCCCAGCGCGCTGTCGAGGTCGAGCAGGTTGTTGAACGACAGCGCCTTGCCCTGCAGCGTCTCGGCCGCCGACAGGTACGACGGCGCCTCGCCCACCGGCCGGTAGAACGCCGCCGCCTGGTGCGGGTTCTCGCCGTAGCGCAGCTCGAGGACGCGCTCGAACGAACGCGTGATCTGGGCCGGCGCCTCGACCTCGGCGTCCGCGACCTGTCGCTCGAAGTACGCCGCGACCTCCGCGTCGTAGCGCGCCGTGTGTGCGTAGACGTCCCGCGCGAGGCGGCGCCGCGTGGCTGCGTCGATCTCCTCGCCCGCTTCGAGGCGATCCAGGATCGCGCCGTAGTCGGCGGGCTTCGTCAGGACCACCACCGAGGCGTGGTTCTTCGCCGCGGCCCGCAGGAGCGTCGGCCCGCCGATGTCGATCTCCTCCACCGTGGCCTCGAAGTCCGCCCCGCGCGCCACCGCCCCGGAGAAGTCGTAGAGGTTCACCGCGACCAGGTCGATGTACCCGATGCCGTGCGTCTCGACCTGCTCGGCGTGGGACGCGAGATCCCGCCGCGCGAGGATGCCGCCGTGGACCTTCGGGTGCAGCGTCTTCACGCGCCCGTCCAGCATCTCCGGCGACCCCGTGTAGTCCGCGAGCTTCGTGACCGGGACGCCGGCCTCCTCGATCGCCCGCGCCGTCCCTCCGGTGGAGATGATCTCGGTGCCCAGCGCCGCCAGCCGGCGCGCCAGATCCGCGATGTTCGTTTTGTCGGTGACGGAGAGCAGCGCGCGACGAATGCGCGGGTTCTTTGGGTCGGCCACGTCGGGGGTCTACAACAACCGGCCCGCGCCGACCACCGTTCGCGAGCCCGCCCTCAGTCCTGGAGCACCGGAAGGCGCGCTTGACCTGCGGGGCTGGGGCCGCCCACGGGCAGCTCTCGGCCGTCGAGGAAGGTCTCCAGCTCGACTTCACCCTCGCGCAGCTTGTCGAGGCCCGAGACCTCGACCTGCCGGATCCGCTCGCGCGTCAGGTTCATGATGTCCCCGACCTCTTCGAGCGTGATCCCGCCGCGCTCCGCGACGTCCAAGACCTCTTTGTCCGGGAAGTTGATCTTGATCGACCCCGTCACCGGATTCACGTCCAGGTAGAGGTGGTAGCGGCACGAGACGTACAGGCACGGCCGCTTCGACTCGCGGCACTCGCTGCGGTGGTTGGGCCGCTCGTACTCGAGGATCTCCGGGAGCGTCCCCTGCGCGAGCATCCGACGCCGTTCCCGCAGCATCTGCTTGCGGGCGATCGTCTTGCTGCGCCGGCGCTCCTTGTCCTCGGCGCGCGCCTCGACCGAGGGCTCCGGCTCGGGCGCCTCCTCCTCCTCGGGCGCGACCTCGACCGGCTTCGGCGGCTCCGTCAGGAACTCACTCGCCGGGAGGCTGCTGTCGTTGTGCCAGGGATCCTGTTCGTCCTGCTCGACCCACTGGACGCGGCTCCCGTCTTCTCCCGATGAACCTTTGTGGGCCGTGGACATCAGCGCACTCCCCGTCGCTTGGACTTCGACGCCTTCTTCTTCGACGCCTTCTTCTTCGACGGCGCCTTCTTCGCGGGCGACGCGGCCTTCTTGGCCGGCGCCTTCTTCTGCGTCGTCTTCGCCTCCGCCGCCTGGATATCGGTGGTCAGCTTGTCCAACGCCTTGAGCCAGTCCTTCGCGTCCTTCTTCAGGCGCGACAGCGACGACTTGAGCGCCGTGCGGCTCGAGCGGTCCAGCTCGCGGGCGGCGAGGTCCTGCTCGGCCGACTCGATGGCCTCCTCCAGCGACACGCGCGCGTGCGACAGCTTCGCGCGCGTGGCCTGGGCGGCCTTCGCGAGATCCTCCA
>JAUHYN010001214.1 GCA_030426505.1 bacterium
GGACCCGGCGGTGAGCCGCTACCACCTCGAGGTCCACATGCGGAACGGCGAGTACGTCATCGTCGACAACAACTCGACCAACGGGACGTTCGTCGGGTCGCTCCGCGTCAAGGAAGCCACGATCCGCCACCGCGGCGAGATCCAGATCGGGGACAGCTCGCTCCTGTTCGAGCCGATGGACACCGAGCTGGTCGTCGAGCCTTCGGGCGCCGAGCGGTGCGAGGACCTGGTCGGGCGTTCCGTGCCGATGCGGGAGATCTACACCGTCATCGAGCGCGTCGCGCCGACCGAGCTCACCATCCTGGTCACCGGCGAGACCGGCACCGGCAAGGAGCTGGTCGCCCGGGCGCTGCACAAGAAGTCGCGGCGCAAGGACGGCCCGTTCGTCACGCTGGACTGCTCGGCGCTGCCGCCCACGCTGATCGAGAGCGCGCTGTTCGGGCACGAGAAGGGCGCCTTCACCGGCGCCGACCAAGCGTACGCGGGCGTCTTCGAGCGCGCGGACGGTGGGACGCTGTTCCTCGACGAGCTCGGGGAGCTGCCGGTCGAGCTGCAGCCGAAGTTGCTCCGGGCGCTGGAACGTCAGGAGATCCAGCGGCTCCGCGGCGACAAGATCATTCGCGTGAACGTGCGCGTCGTCGGCGCGACGAACCGCGACCTCCACCAGATGGTGCAGGACGGTCGCTTCCGCGGGGACCTATACTACCGGTTGGCGGTGATTCGCCTCGAGCTACCCGCGCTGCGGGATCGGACGGAGGACCTCCCGCTGATCGTGGACGAGTTCTTCCGGCGTTACGGGCCGGAGCTCGAGGAGACCGGCGCGCGCGCGCAGCGGTTGGGGCCGGGGGCCCTGGCGGCGTTGGAGCGGTCGGAGTGGCCGGGCAACGTGCGCGAGCTGATGAACGTGTTGCGGCGCGCGGTGGTGTTCGCGGGCGGCGAGGAGATCACGGTCAGCGACCTCCCCGAGGAGATCACGGGGAACAAGAACCAGCGCAAGCCGCGGTCGCCGTCGAACTCGGTGCTACTGCCGGACGCGTCGGTGCCGTTCAAGGACGCGAAGGCGAAGGTGCTGGACGCCTTCGAGCGGCAGTACCTCCAGGACCTGTTGATCCGGCACAAGCAGAACATCTCCAAGGCCGCGCGTGAGGCCGGGATCGACCGCCGGCACTTGTACCGTCTGCTCGACAAGTACGAGATCGACGTCAAAGACCGCGACGAGTGATCGACCCGTGTCGCTGACCGGGGGGTCGCTGGCGGCGCGCCTTCATCAGGTCGCGCTTCTTCACGAAGACGACGAAATCGCGGTGCTCGTGAAGCCCGCCGGCCTCGCCGTGCATGGTGGCGCGGGGGAGAAGGGCAAGACGCTGCTCGACGTGTTGGCGGAGGCGGACCCGGCGACGTCGTGGTCGTTGGTGCATCGGCTCGACAAGTCGACGAGCGGGGTGATGGTCGTGGCGAAGGGGGCCGAGGTGGCTTCCTCGTTGGCGGCGGCGTGGGATTCCACTCAAAAGAACTACGTGGCGTTGGTGTTCGGACAGATGTCCGCGACCACGATCACCAAGCCGCTCTCGGACAAACACGGGAAGGTGCAGAGCGCGGTGACGCAGGTGACCTCGGCGCGCGCGTTGGCCACGACGACGCTGCTCGAGATCGCGCTGCACACGGGGCGAAAGCACCAGATCCGAAAGCACCTCGCGGACGCGAAGCACCCGATCGTCGCGGACGATAAGTACGGGGACTTCCGGCGCAACAAGGCGTTCACGCGGGCGCTGCGTGATCGGGGCGCGGCGCGCCCGAAGCACCTGTTCCTCGCCGCGGTGTGTCTGACGCTCGCGGACGGTCGGCGGTTCGAGGCGCCGCTCCCGAAGGCGTGGCGGGCGGCGCTCGAAGCGGAGGGCTGTTTGGTCGACGAACTCGCGTTCCTTACGTAGGATGCATCGGACCCTGGGGATGCTCTGTCGTGAGTGCGGAACCCCGAATCGTTCGGGCGCGCGCCGTTGCGTGCGATGTATGGCCGTCCTCGCCGACGAGGCGGACACCCACTACGATCCGACGCGTCGACGGCGCCCCGCGCCGCAGGCGCCGTCGAACAGCATGAGCTCGCCGGAGGTGCCGACGCTCGCCGAGGAGGACACGATACTCGGGATGCCGATCCCGGACACCGTCGCGGACACGTCGGCGCGGTCGCCGGACGAGATCGCCTACGAGTCGGAGGGCGGCACCGCGCGGAGCCTCGACGCCGACACCGACGAAGACGTGTACGGCGACGAGACCATCGTCTCCGAAGTGCAGTCGCCGCGGGTGATGCCACCCGGGCGCACGGCGCGCGCCGAGGGCTGGGAGGACATCGCCGACGCGACCCGCGGGCCGGCGGAGCGACGGTTCGTGGACGACCAGCCGACGAACGTCCCGCTCACGCGCCCGAAGCCGCGCCCGCGCGCGCAGACGGACGCGGCGCTGAACGAGCTGAAGGCGTGGGCCGAGAACCGGAAGCGCTCGCAGTCCACGGTCACGGGGCGGACGCCGACACCGCGCGGGAAGACGGGGAACATGGATCTGCCGTCGTTCCCTTCCGGCACGGCGTCCCAGGTCGAGGAGATCGAGGATCGGCCGACGGTCCCGCTCCTCGACGAGGACACGAAGAACCTCCCGGCGGGTATCGAGGACGCGTCGACGCTCGGCGTCGGTCACGCGGGGGGGCTGGATCGTCACCGCGCCCCGACG
>JAUHYN010001215.1 GCA_030426505.1 bacterium
CCGCGTGAGGAGGGCGCATACCGGGCGTACGCAACCGACGAGAGCCGAAGGCGGCGCGGGCAGCAGGTGCGAAAGGCGGCCGCGAGATGCGTGAGGAATCACTGACGCAGGTGACTAGCGCGTCACCGCTTCGATCAAGTACTGGATCACGTTGCCGCGGTACTCGGACCGCTCGATGCGCGTGTTGATCTCGCAGTCGTTCCCCGCCGCCTCGCAGCGCCGATAGAGCGCGACGTGCGCGCGCGGGTGGTGGATGACCTCGCTCGCGTTGGTGATGGTGGTCTCGTCGCGGTCCGGGCTCTGGTTCTGCGTGATGAACGGCGGATCGCCGGCGTCGAGGTGGTCGTAGTAGTCGAGCACGCGGCCGAGGTCCTGGCCCTCCTGCGTCCCGCGGAGATCCGCGAGGCTCTTCTGCGTGAGGCGCACCGCTTCGCCCTCGACGTGTCCGAACACGAACGCCTCGTCGAGCTCGAGCAGCTCCGGCCACCGCAGCCAGTGGTAGGTCGGCTGGCCGTTGGTGTGGCCGATCGCCTGTAGGCGCGTCGACGCGCGGAGCACCGGGTCCGCGTGGTCCTCGACCGCGAGATCCTCGACCGCGCCGGTCCACGTGGCGCAGCCGGCGCCCGCGGAGCCGCCCCACGCCGCGATTCGGTTCGGGTCGATGTTCCACTCCGCGGCGCGGTATCGAATATACTGAATGGCGCGCGCGCAGTCGCGGAGGATGTAGTCGAGGCGCGTGCCGTTGACGTCGTGGACGGTGCCCTCGTCGTTGGGAACCGGCGCGAGCACCGCGTCGTTCGGATCGCGGTACGCCCAGCGGTAGTTGATCGAGACCAGCGACACGCCCTGCGAGAGGATGCCGCGCACGAGGTTCGGGTTCTGGTTGACCTGGCTCTTGTCGCCGCCCTGGAAGCCGCCGCCGTGGATGAAGACGAGCACCGGCGTGGGCGTGGAGCTGTCGACCTGCCAGACGTCGAGGACGTTGCGGGGGAAGGGCCCGTACGGGACGTCCTCGCGGTAGACGTGCGGCGCGTCGTTGGCGTAGCGCGGGTCGCCGTTCGCGAGCGTAGTGTACGGCGCGTCGAGGTAGTCGGTGCCCTGGCCGGCGTTGTAGTCCGCGAACCACGTCTTCAGGAACGACGCGCCCGCGTCGTTTCGGGCTTCGCCGCCGTCGCGATTCACGCCGCCGTCCGTCGCTTCGCCGCCGTCGCGTTCGGCGCCCGCGTTCGTCGGCGCCTCGCCTGCGTCGCGGATCACCTCGGCCTCGCCCCCGTCGCGCGCGGCGACTCCGGCGTCGCGGTCGTCGAGCCCGACGACGTCGGACGTCCCGCTGCACGCGACCAGCGCGGCCGCGACCAAGATCCCCATCGTTCGCATCGAAGTCATCGCGCGCTCCGCTCTTCAATTCGCGTACCGCGCGACACGGGCGGCGAGAAGTCGGACGTTGCGGACAAGGGTCCGCAGGGGAGTCCTTCAGGCGTGCGGACTGGAGTCTGCTTCGAGCGAGCTAGTACGTGCGGGCGCCCAGCTTCACGGTGGTCTTCATCTCGGCGCCGGTGTCCTCGTCCTTCGCGGACATCGACAGGATCCCGTCCTGGGTCAGCGAGAACGTCACGCGCACGCGTACTTGGCCGGCGGGCGCCAGGCGGATCCCGGAGAAGGTGAACTCGCCGAGCGCCTCGTTCTGGCGGGCCATCGCGTGGTCGCCCTGGAAGATGCGCATCTGGAGGTCCTGCTGGTTGTCGGCGCTCGTCGTGAACGAGAGCGACTTCATGTTCGGGACCGCCTCCTGGCGCGGGAAGATCTCGTGCAGCTCGCCCTTGGCGTTCTCGATGCCGATCGCCATCGGGATGACGTCGAGGAGCTGCACCTTGAGGTCCGAGTTGTCCTCGAGCGAGTACGCGAACATCGCCGCGCCGATCGCGACGGCCTCGTCCGGGTTGACCTGCTTGCTCGGCTGCTGACCGAAGAACGCGGAGACCGCGCGCTGGACGCCGGGCATCCGGGTCATACCGCCGACGAGCAACACGTGATCGATCTGCGCCGGCGTGATCTGCGCGTCCTCGCAGACGCGGCGGCACGTGTGGATCGTGCGGTCCACGAGATCCTGCGTCCGGGTCTCGAGGATGTGGCGCGTGAGCTTGAGGTCGACGTCGAGGGGCTGGCCCTCCGGCGTCATCGTGATGAACGGGATGTTGAACGCGCACTCGGTGCGGTCCGTCAGATCGATCTTCGAGCGCTCTGCGAGATCCTTGATCCGTTGCATCGCGATCGGGTCTTGCCGCAGATCCACGCCGGGGTGCGCGGCCGAGAAGCTCTCGATCACCCAGTCGATGATGCGGTTGTCGAAGTCGACGCCGCCCAGGAAGATGTCGCCGCCCGTCGCCTTCACCTCGAACACGCGGTCGCGGATCTCGATCACCGAGATGTCGAACGTGCCGCCGCCGAGATCGAAGATCGCCATCGTCTCCTTCTCGAGGCCGCGCCCGACGCCGAACGCGAGCGCCGCCGCGGTCGGCTCGTTGATGATGCGGATGATCTCCAGCCCGATGATCTGGCCGGCTTCCTTCACGGCCTGGCGCTGGCGATCGTTGAAGTACGCGGGCACCGTCACCACGGCGCGCTCGACCGGCGACTGCAGGTAGTCCGCGGCGACGTCGCGGATCTTCTGCAGGATCTTCGCGGCGACCTGCGGGAGGCCGAGCCGCACGCGGTTCACCTCGA
>JAUHYN010000087.1 GCA_030426505.1 bacterium
GCCGATCTTGTTGATCGCTTCGGCGGTATGTCGGGGACGATCGTCGAAGCGATCAACAAGATCGGCTCCGCGTTCTACGGGCCGATCCTCGCGTCGTTCCTGGTGGGCGTCCTCAGCAAACGCGTCAACGAGACCGGCGTGATCATCGGCGTGGTCGCCGGTGTGAGCTTCAACCTCGCGCTGTGGATCTTCTTCGCCGACGACGTCTACTGGATGTGGTGGAACCTCTCCGGCCTGATCGTCGCGGCCGTCGCGGCGTTCGCGGCGAGCGGCTTCGGCGCGCCGCCCACCGAGGAGCAGCAACGCTTCACCCTCACCTTCGACGGCATCGTCGCGGAGGAGAAGAAGGGGCTGAAGACGTACGCCGTCCTCCTCACGTACTTCGCCGTGATCCTCTCCGTCGTCGTCTTCGCCGAAGACCTCCTCGCGTGACCACCATGACCGATCTCGCCGAACGCGCCGCCCGGATCCTGAGAGACAACGATCGCGGCGAACACACCGTCCCCTCCCCGAAGCTCTACCCGCACCAGTGGGCGTGGGACTCCGCCTTCGCCGCCATCGGCTGGGCGCACCTCGACAAGGGCCGCGCGCTCACCGAGCTGAAGCGCTTGCTCGCCTCCGCGTGGCCGGACGGGCGCGTCCCGCACATCGCGTTCGATCCGAACGCCGCGGGCTACTGGCCCGACCCCGCGTTCTGGGGCACCACCGACAGCTCCTCGATCACCCAACCGCCGGTGTGGGGGACGGCGGCGTGGCGCCTCTACGAGCTCGGCGTCGACGGCGAAGATCTGCGCCCGCTCGTCGAACCCATCGAGCGCTCCCACGCGTTCTTCGCCGCCGCGCGCGACGCGAACGACTGGGGCCTCGTCGCGGTCGTCCACCCCTGGGAGAGCGGCCTCGACAACTGCCCGGTCTGGGACGTCCCCCTCGAGCGCATCGATCCCGCGCAAGCCCCGCACTTCGTCCGGCGCGACGTCGCGCACGTCGCGGATCCCGCCGAACGCCCGACCGACGATCACTACAAGCGCTACGCCGTCATCGTGAAAGCGATCGCGGCCGAGGACTTCGGTCCCGGTCCGTTCGCGGTCTACGACCCGCTGATGTCGGCGTGCCTCGCGCGGTCGGAGCGCGACCTCGCTCGACTCTGCGACGCGCTCTCCATTGAAACGAACGCCGGCGCGCGCGCCGCGCGGATCACCGACGCCCTCGAGCGCCTGTGGGACGAAGACCTCGGTCGCTACCAGTACGTCGACGCCCACGGCGGCCCGCTCGCGCCCGACGTGATCGGCGGCTACGTGCCGGTGATGCTCGAAGGCCTGAGCAAAGCGCGGCGCGACCGCCTCCGCGCGGGCCTCGCGGCGCGCTTCGACACGCCCTACCCCGTCCCGTCCACGGCCCCGATCGATCCGGCGTTCGATCCGCGTCGCTACTGGCGCGGGCCGACCTGGCTGAACATCGACTGGTTGATCGCCCCGCACGTCGACCTCCCGCTCGTCGACCGCGCGCTCGCGCTCGTGGAGGAGTCCGGCTTCCGCGAGTACTACCACCCGCTCACCGGCGAAGGGCTCGGCGCCGATCAGTTCACGTGGTCGGCGGCGCTCGTGTTGGACTGGCTCGCCTGACCGGATCGCGAATCCGTCCGGATCGCCCGGGTGGTCCCGTCGCCCGAATCCCGCCATGATCCGCGGCGCATGAACCCCCGCGTCATCTTCTATCTGTCGTCCGGGCTCGCGCTCGCCGGGATCGCCGGCGCCGGAGCGCTATGGGCGCCGATGTACTTCCTCTTCGCCCCCGTCGTCCCGATCGTGATGCTCGGGATCTACGACGTCATGCAGCGCGACCACGCGATCCTGCGCAACTTCCCGGTAGTCGGTCACGGTCGCTACATCCTCGAATCGGTCCGCCCCGAGATCTCGCAGTACTTCATCGAACAGAACCACGACGGGCGCCCGATGACGCGCGAGCAGCGATCGATCGTCTACCAACGCGCGAAGGGCGAGCTGTCCACGCTCCCGTTCGGCACGCAGCTCGACACGAACGCGATCGGCTACGAGTGGATCAACCACAGCATGCTGTGCCTCGACCACGCCTCGGCCCCGCCGCGCGTGACGATCGGCGCGTCGCGCAAGCAACCTTACGAAGCCGCGCTGCTGAACGTCTCCGCGATGAGCTTCGGATCGCTGTCGACCAACGCGATCCTCGCGCTCAACGAGGGCGCGCGGCGCGGCGGCTTCTACCACAACACCGGAGAGGGCGGCCTCTCGGACCACCACCTCGCCCCGGGCGGTGATCTCGTCTGGCAGATCGGCACCGGCTACTTCGGCTGTCGCGCGGCCGACGGCGGCTTCGACCTCGAGCGCTTCCGCGATAACGCCGCGCACGACAGCGTGAAGATGATCGAAGTGAAGCTCTCGCAGGGCGCGAAGCCCGGCCACGGCGGCATTCTCCCGGCCGTGAAGATCACGCCGGAGATCTCGCGCATCCGCGGCGTGCCCATGGGCCAGGACGTCCTCTCCCCGCCGCGGCATCGTACGTTCTCCACACCGACCGGCCTCCTCGAGTGGATCGAGCAGCTGCGCGAAGCGAGCGGCGGCAAGCCCGTCGGGTTCAAATTCTGCCTCGGCAAGCGCCACGAGTTCATGGCGATCGCGAAGGCGATGAAAGAGACCGGCCTCGTCCCCGACTACATCGCGGTCGACGGCGGCGAAGGCGGCACCGGCGCTGCGCCACTCGAGTTCTCGAACCGCATCGGCTCTCCGCTCTCCGAGGCGCTCGTCTTCGTCCACAACACGCTGGTCGGGTTCGATCTCCGCGAAGACACCAAGGTGATCGCGACCGGCAAGGTCGTCACCGGCTTCGACATCGCGCGGCTCTGCGCGATCGGCGCGGACCTCACGTGCTCGGCGCGCGCGATGATGCTCGCGCTCGGCTGCATCCAAGCGCTGCGTTGCAACTCGAACCACTGCCCGACCGGCGTCGCGACCCAGAACCCCGCGCTGATGAAGGGCCTCGACGTCGAGGACAAGGCGGACCGCGTCCACTGCTTCCAGCGCGACACGGTACTGGCGATGATGGAGGTCGTGGGCGCGGCGGGCCTCGAGCACCCGCGGGACCTGCGGCCCTGGCACATCAAGAGGCGGAGGAGCGAGACCACCGTGCAGCACTACGGCGAGATCTTCGTCCACCTCGCGCGGGGACAGCTCACGTCGGGCGACGCCCCCGAACCGTATCGGCGCCCCTACGAAGCGTCCGAAGCGTCGTCCTTCGCCTACGTCGGCGACCACTGACACGTTTGTCAGTCCGCGCCGCGTGTGGTGAAACGAACGGCGTGCGGCGCCTCGTAGGTCTCACCGTCGGGCTGTTGTTCGCGTGCTCGGGCACCGATCCGATCGTCACGCCGCGCGACGGCGGCGTCCGCGACGGCGGCCCGCGCGACGGCGGCCCTCGTGACGCCGGCCCGCGCGACGCCGGTTCGCGCGACGCGGGCGACGCCG
The DNA here is from genome assembly GCA_030426505.1 of bacterium. GTDB lineage: Bacteria > Myxococcota > Kuafuiibacteriia > Kuafuiibacteriales > Kuafuiibacteriaceae > JAUHYN01. The sequence goes on from JAUHYN010000087.1 coordinate 3,495, forward strand.
GCCCCGAGCGCGGCGGCGGCTTCGACGACCTCGTCGTCCTCGTCACCCTCGACGGTACACCGATCGAGGGCGCGACCGTGAAGCAAGGCGGCGCCGAGCGGAGCTGGACCACCGGCCCCGACGGCACCGTGACGGTCGAGCTCGATCCCACGGCCTACGGGCGCAAGGGCGTCGTCGCGAGTCACCCGGACGCGCGCTCGTTCGGCGTCGACGACATCGGCGAAACGGGACGCATCACGATCGACCTCGTGCGCTTCGATCGATCCGACAACCTCGCGTACCCGTACGGCGACCCCGGTGAGCCGACCCGCCGCGACAGCACCGCCCAGTGCGCGCACTGCCACATCACGATCAACGAGGACTGGTTCGCGTCACCGCACCGCAGCTCCGCGAACAACCCACACGTCCACGACCTCTACGCGGGCGCGGCCGCGGCGTTCGACTCGGCCGCCGCGTGCGCCGACGCGGGCGGTACGTGGGCCCAGGGCATCGGCCCCGGCACCGCCGCGGCGGCGTCGCGTTGTTACCTCGGTACCGGCGCGCTCGAAGCCGTCAACTCGGCTTGCAGCGCTCCGCCGTGTGAGACGACCTCGACCGAGTTCGCGGGGTGCGCGGACTGCCACGCGCCGACGATCCCCGGCGAGCTCGGCGGGCGCGACCTCCTCGAGGCCGTCGACTTCGCCTACGACTACGGGGTCTCGTGCGACGCCTGCCACCGCGTGGAGTCCGTCGTCCTCACGGATCCCCCCGGCGTCGCGGGGCGCCTTCGCTTCCTGCGCCCGAGCGAAGAAGCGCCGATCACGCTCGGCGCCGGCGGCTTCCTCCCGCTCACGTTCGGCCCCTCGCTCGACGTCCCGAACCCACGCATGGGCGGCGTCCCGCGCCAACACTTCCGCGAAGCGCAGCTGTGCGCCGGCTGCCACGAACACGAGGACGCGCCGGTGCGCTCCGGCGACACGATCGACACCACGCGGTGGCCCGACGGCCGGCTGCCATTCCAGAGCACGTTCTCCGAGTGGAGCGCGGGGCCGATGAGTCCTTCCACGCCGTGCCAGGAGTGCCACATGCCGCCCGCCGCGGATCGCATGAACGGCGCGGACCTCCAGAACCTCAGCGACGCCGTCATCGGGATCGCCGGCGGCTGGCGACGCGCGCCGGGCGAGGTGCGCCGCCACAGCTGGTACGGGCCGCGCCAACCCGAGGCGCGGATGCTCGAGCTCGCGGCCGCGGTGTTCGTCGACAAGACCGTGCAGGGCGGCGCGCTCGACGTCGCCGTCCGCGTGAAGAACGTCGGCGCCGGCCACGCGCTCCCCACCGGCGAAGCGATGCGGAGCGTCGTCCTCGCGGTGGAAGCGCACTGCGGGACGGAGCGCCTCGTCGCCACCGGCGGCGACGCGATCCCGGACTTCGGTGGCGCGGTCGCGACGAAGGTCGGCGGCGACTGGGCGCAGTGGTCCGACGCGGAGGTCGGCGACGTCGTGCGCGTCGTCGCGCGGCCGGGCGGGTTCATCGACTACGACGGGCCGTTGTCGTTCGCGCGCAGCGCTCGCACTCCGGCCGCGCGCGGGATGCCGATCGAGATCGTCGTCGGCGCGTCGACCGTGGTGAGCGTCGACGCGAACGGCGCCGTCGCGTTCGATTCACCGCTGCCGAGCGGCGACGTCGCGTACCTCGTCCGCGGCGCCGACACTCCGGCGGACGGCGCGCCCGCCGCGCTCCTCGCGGGCGCGCCCGGCTTCGGCTTCATGCGCGTACTGGTAGATCGCGACGGCGAGCGGATGGTCCCGCACTTCCTCGCCGTCGACGTCGCGAGCGACAACCGCCTGATGCCGCAGGCGAGCCACACGAGCCAGCACCAGTTCGCGACGACCTGCGCCGACCCGATCGTGACCGCGCGCCTGTACTACCGCGCGTACCCGCACGCGATCGCCGACGCACGCGGTTGGTCGAACCCGGACCAGCGGATGATCGAGGTGCGCCGATGAGACACGTCACCCTCCTCCTCCTCGCGCTCGTCGCGTGCCGCGAGACGTCCCACCGTATCGTCACGGCTGCGCGCCCGATCGCTCCGGTCGAGGCGACGGACCTCGACCCGGCGGCCGACGTCGTGCGCGTCGCGCTCACCGCTTCTCGCCTCGCGGACGGCGGCGACTTCCTCTACGCGTACAACGCGACCAACCCCGGTCCGACGATCCGCGCCAACGTCGGCGACACGCTGATCGTCGAGCTGACGAACGACCTCGCCACCGCCACGACCATCCACTGGCACGGCGTCGCCGTCCCGTTCGACATGGACGGCGTGACCTGGATGCGCGACCCCATCGCCCCCGGCGCGACGTTCACATACCGCTTCGAGCTCCCGACCGCGGGCACGTTCTTCTACCACCCACACTTCGACACCGAGTCCCAAGTCGAAGGCGGCCTCTACGGCGCGCTCGTCGTCCACGACCCCGCCGAGCCCACGCCCGACGTCGACATCGTGTTGATCGCTGACCTCGCCGACGAGCTCCAACCGGGCGGCGGCCAGCCCCACGGTCACGGGCGCCGCGTCGCGAAGTGGCGCATCAACGGGATCGAAGACGCCGAGCTCTCCGTCCCGGGCGGCTCGACCGTGCGCGCGCGCTTCGTGAACGCGAGCAACGTCGGCATCCTCGCGCTCCGCGCGCCGGGCCTGCTGCAGATCGCGAGCGACCAGGGCCTCCTCCCCGCCGCCGTCTCGCCCGAGCGCTTGATCCTCGGCCCGGGCGATCGCGCCGACCTGGAGCTGTCGATCGGCGCGGAAGACCTCACGATCCAGACCGAGCCCTACTCGCTGAACGGCGGCGACCAGTGGGGCGATGCGATCGATCTGCTCCGCGTCGTAGTCGATACACCGGCGCCGGCGCCCGCGCCCCTCGCGTGGCCGTTCCCCGGCGGCGTCGTCTCCGACGACCCGGGCTACGCGGACATCGTCTACGCGCTCGCGGGGAGCGACAGGTCGCGCACGTGGATGATCAACGGCGAGCGCTTCCCGAACGTGACGATCGAATCGATCACGCTCGGCGAAGTCGCGTACGTCGACGTCGTCAACCTCTCACCGAGCGAACACCCGTTCCACATCCACGGCCTCGCGTTCGAGGTGCTCACGGTCAACGGGGCGCCGCCCGCGTACCGCACGGTCGAGGACACCATCGAGCTCGGCATCCGCGATCGCGTCCGCCTCCGCGTCGACGCCGACAACCCCGGCGACTGGATGACCCACTGTCACATCCTCCCGCACGCGGGGGACGGCATGATGACCGTGCTGCGCGTCGAGTGATCAGGGCTCCGCGACCCGCAACACGCGGCCGCCGACCGCGTCGAGGTAGTAGAGCCGCCCGCGTGAATCGAACGCGAGCCCCGTCAGCGCGCCCGCCGGCAGCATCGTGTCGAGCCAGTCGACGAGCTCGCCCTCCATCGTGAAGCCCGAGATGATCCCCGTCGCGTTGTCGCCGACGAACACGTGGCCGTCGTGGATCTCGAGCCCCGACGGCGCCGTGAGCCCGCTCGACGCGCCGTCGATGAACGTCTCGAGGGTCGCGCCGGTCATCTCGTACTGCGTGATCCCGTCGTAGTTCGGCGAGATGTTCCGACCGCGGTTACCGGTGTCGATGTCGAGCGTCGCGATGCGGTTGTTGCCGGTGTCCGCGACGTACAGGGTGCGCGACGACGCGTCGAAGAATAGGTGCGAAGGCACCCCGTCCACGCGCGAGACCTGCCCTTCGACATAGCGGATGATCTGCCCGTCGCTGTGGTCGCTGCCGCCCGGGCCGTGGTCGCGCCGGAAGTCGTAACGCGTGAGCGACGCGTGGTAGCCGTCGAACACCCAGTACGCGTTGCCGCTCTCCCACGCGATGCCCATGCCGTTCGGCGTGTTGTGAAGCATGTCGATGTGGCCGCCGTGGCCGCCGTCGAAGATCGAGAGGTTCGAGGGCCACAGCGTGGGGCCCATGAAGTCGGCGGGCGTGGTCGACTGCGTGATGCGATCTTCTTCGTGGATCGTCGCGAAGTCGCCCGAGTCGCCGAACGCGATCCCGGAAGGACGCGGCAGGAAGTGTCGGCCGATCGTCCGCCCGCCGCGCCACACCGCGGACTCGTTCGGCTCACCCGGCGACGTCGCGATCCACACCGTGTTATCGCCCTGGTTCACCACCCACAGCTCGTCGGTGCGCGTCGGGTTGAAGGCGAGATCCGTGGGGCGGTCGTGACCCACCGACGGGTCCGCGACGACCGACGGCACGACGGCGTCCAACGTGTGAAGACCGTTGCCGAGGATCGGCAGCCCCGTGGGCGGAGGCGGACCCCCGTCGCGCGTGCCCGCGTCGTGCGGCGCGGTCCCCGCGTCGACGAAGCCGGCGTCGGGCTTCGCGGCCGTCCCACCGTCGCGCTCGACCATCGGCGTCGAAGGCCCCGCGTCGCGCACCGTCGTGGTCGGCAGAGGCGGCGGAGGCGGCGTGTCCGTCCCTTCGGGCGCAGCGGGGATGCAGGCCCCGGCGAGCCCAGCGAGGAAGAGCATGGAGTAGCGGTCCATGCTTCCATCCTGCCCATCGGATTTCCTTCGCGTCATCGCGTAGTTGGCCGCGCACGTACTCCCGTGACTGGGTGGACGGTCGGTCGGGGAGCGGTCGCCGCGCCCGCGCCGGTGTACGCTGGGGCGCGATGAAGGCCGGCGGCTACGCGTTGGTGTTCGCGGCGCTCGGAGCGTTCGCGATCCTCGGCAGCAACATCTACTCGGCCCGCGCGCGGAGCGTCTGCGAGTCGAAGTGCCCCGAGCAAGCGGAGCAACTGAAGGTCTACTTCGACCTCGGCTGGGTGAAGCTCCGCCACTGCGGATGCGACGGGTAGCGCTCAGCGACTAGCGGGCAGCCCGCAGCTCCTCGGTGCGAGCCTTCAGCGCCTGATGCGCTCGGGAGATCTTGCTGCGGACTGGAAGCTATTTGCTGCGGGCTCCTAAATCTCCACACCGAACCCGACGAAGAGGCCCCAGAAGCCACCCTCGTCGAACGCGAACCCGTAGGGCTCGTCGAGGTTCAGGACGAGCCGCGCGTCGAGGAAGTTCGATCCGAACTGCACGTGCGCCTGCGGCACGATCGCGAGCTGCGCGAGGTCCGGCGCGTCCGACACCACGAACACGTTCCCCTGTAGAGCGATGCCGTACCACGAGCGATCGATCGCGTACGCGATGCGCCCGAGCGCCTGGAACCCGGTCGCGGTCGAGTTCCTCTCCGTCGTCGCGAGGTATAGCGCCGCCGCGCCTTCGAGCGTGAAGCGGAGGACGTCCGCGAACGGCCCCTCCCACCGCACCGGGAGGAACATCGCGAACGTATCCGGCAGCCACTTCCAGAAGTCGCGGTTCCCGTCGATCGCCGCTGCGCTCAACAACACCGCGACACTCTCGAAGGGCTGCTCGCCGAGCCGCGCGAGCGGGAGCGTGAGGCCCAGGCCGAGCGAGAAGTCCGCACCCGAGCTCGGCACGTGGTAGCGGAGCGTCACGGTCGGGTTGCCGACGCGAACCGCCGTGTCGGACCCGCCGCCGGACGACGCGCGGACGATCGCGAGGCCGAGATCGAACTCCCCCTCGACGCCCGGACCGAACGAGGCGCGCCCGAACAGCTGCGGCACGAGCACGAAGAACGACCCATCCCCTCCCACCGCGGGTGCCGACAGGCCGAGGTCGACGCCCACGGCGCTCGGCGGACGCGGCGCTTCGGCCTCCGCCTCCGTTTCGGCGCACCAGGCGGAAGCGGGGGCCGCGATCAGTAGGAGCGCGAAGAAGAACGGTGAGGCGCGAAACATCGGCGCCCCGACGATCGCACGCCCACGCTCGCGTGTCCCCCTGGACCGCGGATCAGTCGTTCGTACCGGTCTTCGCGAAGGGCGAGCTCCGCCGACGCGGCGCCTCCACGTCGACGTCCAGCGACTTCGCGATGAGCATCGTCTGCCCGACCTGCGCCTCGATGAGCGAGCGGGGCGACGCGCCGTCGTAGTTCTCGGTGTCGCGATCCGCGCCCTTTGCGAGGAGCTTCGCGACGCACGGCGACGAGCTCGACTTCACCGCGAGGTGCAGCGGCGTGTTGCCGTCCTCGTCGCGCGCGGTGACGCTCGCGCCCTTCGCGAGCAACACCTCGACGCACTTCGTGTCGCCGAGCTGCGCTGCGATGTGCAGCGGCGTGCGGTTCTTGTGCCCGCGCACTTCGAGCGGCGCGCCGTGTTCCAGGAGCAACCGGAGCGCCTCGTGATCACCGTGTTCGATGATCGCCTCGAGCTGCGCGTCGGTCACGTCCGCGGCGACCTCTTCCACGCCCGGGTACGTCGCCGCCTCGAGCAGCGCGGTGAGCCGCTCGGCCCACGGGCCGTCGCCGTCGAGGAGCTTCTCGATCTGGCGTTGGTCGCGCTCGAGGCACTGCTGATCGATCAGCGTGTTCGGATCCGCGAACTCCGACACGAGCTCCCGCGCGAGGTCGCGCTCGAAGTCGGTGAACCAGGTGTACAGCTCGGGCCCGAGCCGCGAAGACAGCCCCGGGAACGTGTTCGCCACGACGCAGTTGCCCGCGATCTGCGGCGGTTGGACGGTCTGCGTGGAGACGCCGTAGCCGCTCTCCACCAGCGAGGCGTTCTTCGTCGCTTCCTTCACCGTGCGCTTGAAGTTCGCGACGTGCGCGTAGAAGTCGTCGCCCTTGCTGTCCGGCGTCGCCTTCACCAGCAACAGGTCCGCGATGAAGCCCTCGAATGCGGCGCGCCCCTTCGGCGTGCCGAGATACGACATCGGCACGTGGAACGCGCGCGTCGCGACTTCGCCGTCGTCGTTCTTCTCGTGCGCGAGCGTCGCGCCCGAGCCGCGGTTGTCCACGCGCACGAGCATCGTCGGCTCGGGGTGCGCCGCACTCGGCTCCACTCGCCGGAAGCCGCCGTAGATCGCGTGGCCCTTCCAGCCCAACGCGAGCGCGACTTCGCCGCGCGACTCGAGGATCCGCGGCGTCACGAACGACGCCTCGAGGTTCATCGCCTGACGACGCAACACCGGCGAGCTGCACTTCGCCATCGCCCGCACGCGCCGGATCGTCCGCAGCATGTCGAGCTGCGTGCAGACCTCGTGGACGACCCGCGCCTGCGCCTTCGGCGTCGGCTCGCCCTGCTCCTTCATCTCGACCAGCGACGACAACAGCGCGCGCACGCGCTGCGGCCCGAACTCGGCCTGCCACCAGGCCTCGGCCTTCAGCTCGAGGATCGTCCCCTTCACCGCTTCGAGGTGCGTCCGGTTCTTCACCACCTGACGCGCCGAGTTGAGCGTGCCGACGGTGATCCCGCAGAGGTCCGCTGCGAGCGTGTCGACCTTGGCGTCCGAGTCGAGCTTCGCGTCCGCGATGCGCTTCGCGAGATCCCGTGGCGCGATCACGCGCGCCTCTTCGCCGCCCTTCGCCTTCGCCCGCTCGATCAGGAACGCAGCCGTCCGGGGGTGGTTCTCGGCGGCGCGGTGACCGGGCAGCAGGCCTCGCCGATCGTTCGCGAGCGCGTCCGCGCCGAACTCGTCGAAGAGCTCCGCGAGGATGACCGCGCCCTTGTCGCCGACCACGTGTAGCGGCGCGTCGCCGGAGGCGTTCTTGGTGTTCGCGGCGCTCGCGTCCTTCTCGAGGAGGCGCCGGAGCCCAGCCTGATCGACGTCCTTCAGGAGCGCGTGGACCTCGGGCCCACCGTCACCGGCCTCCGCGACCTCGGCGTTGGCGACGGACCGCGGCCCCTCGTACCGGTCGGTCTTCGTGGCGTCGGCGACGCCGCGCGGCTGCGGCCCGAACTCGACCCGCGGGAGGGTCGGATCCAATCCCTGACGGGTCCTTCGATCGGCTCGCATCGGCGCTGAGTCCCTTATCGGTCGAAGGGCTCAGACGGTGCGCCGACGATCGACCGAGGCTCAATCCCCGAAGGCCTCGCCCTCGCGCCGCGGATCCGCCGCGGACCGCCACCCGGCTGAAGTCCTCTGAATGGCGTGCAGGCCGCTGTTCTCCTCGAGGACCTGGACCTCATGCCCGAGCTGCTCGAGGTACTTCTTGGCCGCGGAGAGCTCGCCGCCCTTCCACCCGCGGTCCTCGAGCTCTGTCGTGCCGCCCCGGTTGATGACGTGCGGCAGCTCGACGGCGTCCTGCGGGCTGAGCCCGAACGCGATCACGCCGAGCGTCGCCCGGGCCACGTAGTCGATGATCCGGCTCCCGCCCGGCGACCCGATCGCGAGCACCGGCTTGCCCGACGCGTCGAACACCATGAGCGGGGACATCGAGCTCCGCGGCCGCTTGCCGGGCTCGACCGCGTTCGCGATCAGGCGCCCGTTCGCGGACGGCGTGTACGAAAAGTCCGTGAGCTGGTTGTTCAGCACGAAGCCCCGCACCATCAGCCGCGAGCCGAACACGTTCTCGACCGACGTCGTCATCGACACCATGTCGCCCTCCGCGTCGACCACCACGAAGTGACTCGTGGACGGCAGCTCGGGCGACTGGTCCGGCGCGTACTGCACGGAGAGATCCTCGACCTTCCCCGCGGGGAGCTTCGGCGCGCGCCGATCGATCTTGATGAGCTTCGCGCGTTCGTCGAGGTACTCCTTCGACAGCAGCGTCTTGATCGGCACGTCCACGAAGTCCGGGTCCGCGATGTATTTCCCGCGGTCCGCGAACGCCGCGCGCGACGCCTCCGCGAACAGGTGGACGAACTGCGGCGAGTTCGGACCGTAGCCCTTCAGATCGAACCGCCCCACCAAGGCAATGATCTGCAGCGTCGTGATCCCCCCGGACGTCGGCGGCGGGAAGCCACACACCTTCACGTCGGCGAACGGGACACAGACCGGCTCGCGCACTACCGGCTCGTACGTCGCGAGATCCTTCTCCTCGAGCAACCCCGCGTTGGGCTCGCTCGCCAACTTCCCGAGCCCCGACGGCGACCCCATCTCGAGCATCAGCGCGTTCACGCCCGCGAGCCAGGTCGGCGGGCGCTTCGCATCCTGCACGGTGGCGACGATGTCCCTCGCGATGGGCCCCTCGTAGAAGTTCCGGACGTCCTCTCCGACCAGCGTGAACACCTCCGCGAGCGCCGGGTTCTTCAGCAGCGTACCCACCGGCTTCGCCGCGCCCTCCTCGTCGTAGAAGTGCGCGCGCGCGGCGGGCATCGCGCGGAACAGCGGGTCCCGGTGCAGCAGCGAGTACAGCCGCGGCGTGATCTCGAAGCCATCGGCCGCGAGCTGCGTCGCGGGCGCGAACAGCTCGGACCACGGGCGCTTCCCGTGATTCGTGTGCGCCTTCGCGAGCATCGCGAGCACGCCCGGCACGCCGACCGAGCGCCCGCCCACGACCGCCTCCACGAAGTTCATGGGCGTCTCGGCGTCCACCATGAACAACGCGTGCGGCGCCTTCGCGGGCGCGGTCTCGCGGCCGTCGTACGCGTAGAGCTTCGCTTCCGACGCGTCCCAGTAGAGCAGGAACGCACCGCCGCCGATCCCAGAGGACTGCGGTTCGACCACCGTCAACGCAGCTTGCACCGCGACCGCGGCGTCCAACGCGCTGCCGCCCGCGGCGAGGATCCGATACCCGGCCCGCGACGCCTCGGGGTGCGCCGCGACCACCATCGTGGTGCTCGTCTCGACGACCGCGACCGTGCGAATGCCCGTCGACGACTCCGGCGCGACCGAGTGCGAGTCGCCCGCCCACATCGCCTTGAGGCCGAAATAGGTGACGACGAGGAGGACGACCAGCACGCCGAGCGCGCCGCCGGTGAACTTCAGGATCTTCTTCACGAGGAGGTCAGTCCTCGATCTCGAGGCTGGAGAAGACCTCCTGGACGTCGTCGTCGTCCTCGAGGCGCTCGAGGAGCGCGAAGACCTCCTCGGCCTCCTCCTCCTTCAACACCTTCGTCGTCTTCGGCACCCACTCGAACCCGGACGACACCGGCTCGATGTTCTTCTCTTCGAGTCCGCCCTGCAGGTTGCCGAAGTCGTCGCGCGAGCACCGCAGGACGAGCAACGGATCGCCGTCCTCGGTGACGCCCTCGGTCAGCTCCTCGAGCCCGTGGTCGATCATCTCGAGCTCGAGCTCTTCGCGATCGATGCCCTCCGGGTTCAGCCGGAACACGCCGAACAGATCGAACATGAACTGGACGCTGCCCGAGTTGCCGAACGTCCCGCCGCCCTTGTTGAACGCGCTGCGCACGTTGGCCACGGTGCGGGTCACGTTGTCCGTCGCCGCGTCGACGATGATCGCGACGCCGTGCGGGCCGTAGCCCTCGTACACGACCTGCTGGTAGTCGTCTTGATCGCCCTGCCCCGACGCCTTGTCGATCGCGGCCAGGATGCGGTCCTTCGGCATGTTCACGGCGCGGGCGTTCTGCACCGCGCGCCGCAGCGCCGGGTTGGCGTCGGGATCGCCTCCACCCGCCTTCACGGCCATG
>JAUHYN010001216.1 GCA_030426505.1 bacterium
GCGCCGCGCGCGCGCTCGGCGAGATCCGGCGTGGTGATCTGATAGTCGAGCCGCCACCCGACGTTCTTCGCCCACGCTTGCCCGCGGTTCGACCACCACGTGTAGCGCTCGGGGTGGGGATCGACGACGCGGAACGTGTCGACGAAGCCGCCGCGCAGGAACAGGCGATCCAGCCACGCGCGCTCCTCCGGGAGGAAGCCCGAGTTCTTCTGGTTGCTGCGCCAGTTCGTCAGATCGATCGGCTTGTGTGCGAGGTTCCAGTCACCGCACACCACATAGCTGCGGCCGTCGCGCGCGAGGCTGCGAAGGTGCGCCATGAGTCGCTTCATGAAGCGGAACTTGCGCGGCTGTCGCCCCGGCGTGGAACCCGACGGCATATAGAACGAGACGATCGAGAGCGCGCCGACGTCGACCTGGATCCACCGGCCCTCGGTGTCGCAGGGCCGATAGCCGATCCCCCGCACGACGCGGTCGGCGGGTTCGCGCGTGTAGATGCCCACGCCGCTGTAGCCCTTGCGCTCCGCGCACGCGAAGTACGCGTGGTAACCGCGTGGCTTCCGCGCGCGCAGCGGCATCTGCTCGGGGAACGCGCGGATCTCCTGCAGGCACACGAAGTCCGGGGATTGGCGGCGCATCCACTCCAAGAAGCCCTTGTTCGCCGCGGAGCGGATCCCGTTCACGTTGAGGGTGATGACGCGCAATCGACTCAGTCAGTGGGGGGCTGGGCCGCGCGGCGGCGACGGTAGAGGAGGACGCCGCGGTACGCGGCCCAGTACGCGGGCGCGCCGAACACGACGCCGACGAGCAGACTCCCCACCCAGAGCTCCGCGCCCATCGCGACGAAGGTGTCGAGCGCGGCGCCCCACAGGTCGGGGCTGGTGAGGCGATCCCACAGCGACGCGTCGGCGGTGGCGCCGCTCATCATGCGTTCGATCGCCGCCTTGGTCTCGGGCGAGCCGGAGAGCGAGCCGGTCATGAGGAACTGACCGATCTTCCAGTTGGAGTAGTAGAGCGGCACCGCGGTGATCGGGTTGGAGAGCCAGACCGGGAGGATGCCGGAGATCTTGTTCGCACCGACCATCGCCGCGATGGCGACGTAGATGATCATCTGGAAGCCGATGGTCGGGGTCGCGCCGACGACGAAGCCGAGGAAGACGCCGAGGGCGATGCGGTGCGGGGTGTCGTCGAGCTGGAGGATGCGGTGGACGACGAGGTGCTTCACCTTGGGCCACAGGCCCGGCGGGAGATCGTCTTCGGGGTCGACGACCTCGCGCGGCTGAGACTCCTGTGCGGACACGCTGACCAATCCAGCTCCTTGGTTCGGATTATCGGCAGGTCCAACGCGCGAGGCGAGCCCTATTCTTCCGCGTTCGACGCTTCATCGCCGTCCGGCGATCCGAATCCACCGCCGCCCGGTGTTTCGATACGTATTCGTTGCCCGGTTGCCACGTCCACGGACGCGCGGGCGGGCAAGGGGGCGCCGTCGTGGAGGTTCCGGCCGACCGCTCCGGGTTCTCCGCCCGCGAGACCGAACGGCGCGGTCTCGCGGCGCTCGGAGAGGATCGACACCCGCATCGGCGCGAGCACCTCGATCTCTCGGACCACGCCGTCGCCGCCCGGGTGCCGACCGCGCCCGCCGGAGCCGCGTCGGATCGCGAACTGCCACAGCCGAACGTCGAAGCGCGACTCCAGCACCTCCGGGTCCGTGATGCGCGTGTTCGTCATGTGAGTGTGGACGGCCGACGCCCCGCGCGCGAACGGCGTCGCGCCGGCGCCGCCCGCGATCGTCTCGTAGTACCCGAACCGATCGTCGCCGAACGTGAGGTTGTTCATCGTGCCCTGACTCGCGGCGGCGCGTCCGAGCGCGCCGAGGAGGACGTCGACCACGCGCTGCGAGGTCTCCACGTTGCCGCCGCACACCGCGCGCCCGGGTGAGGGCGACAGGCGCGAGCCCGCGGGGATCGTCAGCGTCACCGGGTCCAAGCACCCTCCATTGAGTGGAATCGGAGCGCCGACCAAGGCGCGCAACACGTAGAGGACCGCGGCGACGGTCACGGCCGTGGGCGCGTTGAGGTTGTCCTCGCGTTCGTCGCCGGTCCCCGTGAAGTCGATCGCGAGGCGCCGGCCGGACTTCTCGATCGTGACGACGATCGGTGTGCCGTCGTCGAGGCGATCCTCGAAGCGCTGCACGCCGTCGGGGAGCGCTTCGATCGCGTCTTCCACGCGCATCCGCGCGTTGTCCTGTACGAAGCCCATGTACGCGGCGACCGTCGCCGCGCCGTAGTGCGCGACCATCTCTTCGAGGAGGCGCGCGCCGGTGTTGTTGGCGGCGACCTGCGCCTCCAGATCCGCGAGGTTCGTCCTCGGCTTCCGCGCGGGGTGGGTCGCGCCGTTCAGCACCTCGAGGATCCGCGCTTCCTGGAGCCGGCCGCCCTCGACGATCCGCTCGGCGCGGAACACGGCGCCTTCGTCTTCGAGGGACTTCGAGAACGGCGGCATCGAACCCGGCGTGATGCCGCCGACGTCTTCGTGGTGACCGCGGCTCGCGGTGAAGAACGACAGCGCGCCGTCCTCGCCGAACACGGGAGTGATGACCGTGATGTCGGGGAGGTGTGAACCGCCGCCGCTCGGGTCGTTGGTCGCGAACACTTCGCCGGGGCGAGGGTTCGGGTGCGCCGCGAGCACGCCGCGGATCGACTCGCTCATCGCGCCGAGGTGGAC
>JAUHYN010000088.1 GCA_030426505.1 bacterium
CCACCACGGTGGGCTCGTTGGCGCCGATTCCGTCCCCGCGGGCGAAGATCCGCGTGTTCGAGGTGCCGAGATCGATCGCGAGATCGTTGGACAGAAAGCCCTTGAGCCACTTGAACATCTACGCTCGATCCGGTCGTTCCGATAGCAAAGGGGTTTTCAAATCTCAAACCATTCCGCTAGGGAAGAGCGCCTATGCTCTCAGCCCTCCGGCGGAACAAGAACAACCCGATCATCACGATACTCCTCGGCGCCGTCGCCGTCCTGATGATTGGCTTCGGCGTGTCGATTCAGAGCGGACCGGCCGGCGGCCACATCGCGACGGTCGACGGCGAGGGCATCCTCGAGTCGGACTACAACACCCGCTACGCGAGCATGTTCCGATCGCGGCAGCAGCGGGATCGGCAGTACGACCGCACGCGCGCCCAGGCCGATAAGCTCCGCGAGAGCACGATCTACGGGATGATCACCGGCAAGATCCTCGCGCTCGAGGCGCAGGAGCGCGGGCTCGCGGTCGACGACGCCGCGCTGCGCCAGGACATCCTCGACAACGAGATGTTCCAGGTCGACGGCAAGTTCGACAAGGAACAGTACGAGCGGATGCTCAACTACATGCAGACGACCGACCGCAACTTCGAGGCGTCGGAGCGTGAGCGCATCCTCGCGCAGCTGTACCTCACCGCGCTGCAGGGCGTCCCGGTCTCCGACGAGGAGATCCGCCTCGAGTGGGAGCAGAACGAGCGCAAGGTGAACATCGAGATCCTCCGGGTGAAGAAGGACGCGTTCCTCTCCGAGGTCGGCACCGTGACCCCCGAGGACGCCGCGGCGTTCAAGGCGAAGGAAGGGTCCGACGTCGAGATCAAGGCGTTCTACTCGAAGAACAAGGCCTCGCGTTACGACGTCCCGAAGAAGGTCTGCGCCCAGCAGATCCTCGTCCGCGCCGACAAGCACACGCCGCCCGACCTCTTCGAGGAGGCGCGCCAGAAGGCGAAGAAGGCTTGGGACGCGGTCAACGGGGGTCAGGACTTCGCCGCGGTCGCGAAGAAGTTTTCGGACGGCAACAACGCCAACAAGGGCGGCGACATGGGCTGCTTCGCGATCGGGCAGGTCCTGCCGCAGGTCGAGGAGGCCGCGTTCGGGATGAAGACCGGGGAGGTCTCCTCGATCATCAAGACGAACTTCGGTTTCACCATCGTGAAGGTGAACGAGATCAAGGAGCCCGTGCAGAAGAAGCTCGAGGACGTCGAGGACGAGATCGCGATGGAGCTCGTGAAGCTCGACCGCGCCGGCGCCCTCGCGAAGAAGGACGCGGAGCGCCTCCTCGCGAAGGCCCCCGAGCACGAGACCCTCGCCGCCCTCACCGCGAAGGCGAACGAGGATCCGAACAAGCCGATGACCTACAGCGCCGAAGAGACCGGGCCGTTCCCGGCCGGGCGCGACTTCCTCCCTCGCCTCGGCTCGGCGTCGCAGATCGCGGCGGCCGCGTGGTCGCTCAGCGACGAGAAGCCGCTCCCGGATCGCCCCTACGAGACCGACGACGCGTGGGTGGTCATTCGCCTGAAGGAGAAGGTGGAGCCCAAGGCGTCCGAGTTCGAAATGGCGAAGAAGAGCCTGATGTACAGCCAGATGATCGACAAGCAGAACGCCGTATTCGACGGGCTCTCGATGGCGCTCCGGAAGAAGCACGAGGTCGAGATCGATCCCTTCGCGTTCGTGTACGACGAGACGATCCGCGCCGAGCGCCGCCAGCAGCGCCAGCAGTTCTAGTACCGTTGCGAACGGGCCCGGAACCGAGTTACCTCGGCGCCGAAGATGAGCGCCCCGCCCTATCCGGACGACGAGTTCCTCCCCGAGTATCCGGAGCGCCTCTCCCGTCAGGTCTTCCTGTACCTGCAGCGCGGCCTGTACTGGAGCCGCGCCCATCGCGCGTTCATCCGCGGCACGCACGCGACGGGCGCGATCATCTGGGAGTACCACAGCGTCGCGCCGCCGGATGAGGCGCGCTGGATCGAGCCCTCGAACCGCACGCCCACCGAGCGCTTCGAGCGCCAACTCGCGTTCCTCGCGCGCCACCGCAACGTGGTCTCGATGGACGAGCTCGTCGACGCGATCCGCAACAACGAGAAGCTCCCCGCCGGCTCGGTCGTGCTCACGTTCGACGACGGCTACCGCGACAACCTCACGTACGTCGCGCCGGCGCTCGAGGCGTACGGCTTCAGCGCCACGCTCTACCTGCCGACCGGGCTCGTCTCGCGACAGGAGTCCCCGTGGGCGGATCGGATCTACGTCGCGTTCCGTAACCGTCGCCGCCACGCGTTCGTCCACCCCGCGGTCGGGGACGCGCCGCTGTCGCTCACCGACGACCCCAAGGGCGCCTACACCAAGATCGCCTCCGCGCTGATCGACGCGACCCAACCCGAGCGGGACGACATCCTCGCCGCGCTCGACGAACAGCTCGAGCCCCAGGTCACGATGCCGTGCCTCACGCTCGACTGGGCGTCGCTCGCCCAGATGCAGGAGCGCTACCCGAAGTTCGCGCTCGGCGTTCACTCCGTGAACCACATCGACCTCACCGCGCACGGCGAAGACGTCGCGGCGGAGGAGGTCGACGGCTGCGTCGCGACCTACGAGCGCGAGCTCGGTCGCGCGCCGCGCCACTTCGCCTATCCGTACGACCGACACGACGGCATGACCCGCTCGATCGTCTCCACGCGCACGCTCGAGAGCGCGGTGTGCAACGGGACCGAGTGGCTGATCGACGGCGCGTCGGATCGCTTCGCCCTCCCCCGCCTCACGCCGCCGGACTCGATGAGCCTGTTCCGCTTCTGGTCGAGCGGCGCGTACCCGGGGCTCCCGCGCGCGTTGTTCGGGCGCGCATGAAAGGCCTCGCCTCGTGAAGAACAAACCCAACGTCCGTATCGACGAGATCCGCGTCCGGGACATCGCCGCCTTCGCGCAGGAGCAGGTCGAGGGGAGCGGGATGATCGCGATCTCCCGCAGCCGCGGATCCGCGTGGGGCAAGAACCCGCTCGCGGATCCGGACGACGTCGCGCTGCTCGTCGCGTACGTCGAGGACCGCGTCGTCGGCTACTTCGGCTTGATGACCGGGATGGTCCGCAGCCCCGAGGGCGGCGACCGCCCGATGACCTTCGCGTCCACGTGGCGCGTCGACGAGTCGCTCAAGGGCGCCGGCATCGGCGGCAAGCTGATGCGCAAGTCGTTCGAGCTGGGGCGCGACGTCGTGCTCACGAACCTCTCGGACGACGCCGGCACCGTGAGCAAGGCGCTCGGCCTGGTCCACCTCGATCCGCTCCCGTACTGGCACGCGAACCTCCTCGACGCGAAGCGCATCAGCCTCCCGTTCCTCGCCGCGCGGAAGATCGGCAACCGGTTCGGCCTGCGCGAGGGCGAGCGCTACCGGCCGGCGCTCCTCGTCGGTCGCCACCTCGCGCGCGACGGCCTCTACGCCGGGCTGCTACTCCCACAGCTCCCCGCGCTCCGTGAGATCCGGACGCACGCGATCCGATCCGTGGACGACGCGATCGAGCGCTACCACGACGAGGTCGCGCCGCGCCGCTTCCTGCGCGACGCGCGCGTGATCAACTGGATGCTGAACGACGAGTGGGTGATGGTCCGGCCGCGGAACGACGAGGACAACCGCTACTACTTCGACGATCACCGCCGCTGGTTCCGCCGCGCCGCGCTGCGCATCGAGGGCAAAGACGGCCGCGACATCGGTTGGGTGATCATCCGCTCCCACGAGGACAGCTGGGGCACGCGCCACACCGCGCTGTTCGATCACTACATCCGCGACCCGGCCGACATGCGCTACGTCTTCGCGGTGACGATGCGCGAAGCGGCGCGCGCGCAGGCCGACGAGATCGCGCTGCCGGATGGCTGCGGGCCGTGGATCGCGCCGTCGCCGATCTACAGCCGTATCTTCACGAACAAGAAGCGCACGTACGTCTACAAGCCCGCGCCCGACAGC
The DNA here is from genome assembly GCA_030426505.1 of bacterium. Classification (GTDB taxonomy): domain Bacteria; phylum Myxococcota; class Kuafuiibacteriia; order Kuafuiibacteriales; family Kuafuiibacteriaceae; genus JAUHYN01. The sequence goes on from JAUHYN010000088.1 coordinate 3,986, forward strand.
CCGATCGACGCGGTGAAGGACGACATCCACTTGTTCTTCTCCGACAGCGACGTCGCGTTCTGCTGACCGAACCCGGGGACTCGGCTCTCTGCCTTGACTCGACTCGGGTCAGGTGTGAAACGAGCCCTAATGCAAACCCGGTCGCGGCAGCGCGTCTTCAAGCTGGTGGCCGTCGCGATCGTCCTGGTCGCGGTGGAGCTCATCGCGCGCGTCGTCATCGCCATCGCACCGGGCGATCCCATCTATAGCGCGAGCGAGATCCTGAGAATCCAGACACGGGGCCTCGAAGCGATGATCGCGGACGACCCCTCCGCGGGGACGCGCTTCGACGGCGAGCTCGGCTGGACGGTCCGAGCGGGCTTCGACTCCGAGATGGAGAAGATCAACGCCCAGGGCCTCCGCAGCCTCCACACGTACTCGAGCTCCGCGGCCGACGGCGTCCTCCGCGTCGCGGCGTACGGCGACTCGTTCGTGTTCGGGAGCGAGGTCGACGACGAAGCGGTCTGGTCGCACCGCATCGAGGTCGCGCACCCGGACCTGGAGATCCTCAACTACGGCGTCCCGGGCTTCGGGTTGGACCAGGCGTTCCTCCGCTACGAGCGCGAGCGCGGGACATTGAACGCGGACGTGGTGCTGATCGGGATGACGCCCGTGACCCTCCACCGGCTCGTCAACGTGTGCAGCTCGTTCTTCGCGCAGTCGGACTTCTCGGTGAAGCCGCGCTTCGAGGTGAAGTCGGACGGCACGCTCGAGTTGATCCCCAACCCGATCCCCACACTCGACGCCGCGCGCGAATACCTCGCGGCGCCCGAACACATCACCGCGCTCGGCGAGCACGACGACTTCTACGAGCCGCTCGTCTTCGAGAACCCGTTCTACGAACTGTCGGGCGCGGCGCGGCTGGGGATCAGCGTCTACCACCGCATCGACCGGCGCTTCCTGGACCCGGACCGGCCGATCGCGGGCTGGCGCGGCACCACGCGCTACAACGTCGACGGCGCGCCGTTCAAGATCCTCACGCGGCTCACCGAGCGCTGGGTGGAGGAGGTGCGCGCGTCGGGGAAGCAGCCGCTCGTCGTCGTGTTCACCGACTACTTCGCGCTCTCCCGGGAGCTACAGCACGGCCGCACGCGGTACGCGGCGTACGTCGAGTTCCTCGAGGCTCGAGGCTACCCGCACCTCGACCTCGCCGACGCCTTCATGGCCGCGCGCGGCGACGCGCCGATCGAGCCGTGGTTCATGCCCGGCTTCCACTACTCGCCCGAGGGCAACGCGATCGCCGCCGAGGCGATCGCCACGCGCCTGGAGCAGTATCGCTGAGTTCTAGCCGCGCTCGGGCCAGCGGCCGGGCGAGGCGCCGGCGCGGGGGGCGCCGGTCTCGATCCACGTGAGGAACGCGGACGGCGAGTAGAAGCGCGTGACGAGCGCGCCGACGGTCAGCACCGCGCCCGGGTAGAGCTCGGCGCGCCCGTGGGGCGTGAGGCGGACGTCGTCGAGGGAGGTCCCGTTGCGCGCGCCGAGGTCCGCGACGAAGCACCGATCGCGGTCTTCGCCCCAGAGGATCTCGGCGTGGAAGCGCGAGACGCTCTCGTCGAGCAGCACGATGTCGGCGTCCGGGGAGCGCCCGAGCGAGACGCGGTTCGCGTGGGTGCCGCGCTTGGGGCGCACCTCGAGACACAGCGCGTCGAGGCTGGCGCCGACCAGGGCCTGCGAGGACAGGTCGATCTCGGTCGTCTGCGTGGACTCCTGGATCACCGTCTCGGGGCGCCGGATGCGGAACAGGACGTCCGGGCTCGGCTCGGGCACCACCAGCATCGGCCACGCGTAGCGCGCGAGGAACTCCGCGCGGCTGAGCGACATGGCATCGGCGAGGTAGGCGTCCAGGGGTGCGAGGTTGTCGCGGAGCATCGGTCCCGAAGGGCATCTTTGGACCCGACGAACCGCGACGCAATGGGCGAACCCCAAATGCGGGGGGCTTCAGGGCGGCGTCAGCGCGTGACGCGCGAGATCTTCGGGCGCGTCCACGTCGGCGATCGGCGCCGACAACTCGACGACCTCGGCGTTCAGCGCGTCGAGCAGGCGGTGCATCGCGCGCGGGGGGGCCTCGAGCTCGAGGAGTGCATTCCGATCGAACACGCTGATCATCGACTGCCGCATCCCCGCGTGGGATCCGACCGCCGCCGCCGCGCCCGCATCGACACACGCCAGCAACGCGCGCGCGACCTCGACCGGGGGATCGACGAGGTCACCGCCGACCAGCAACAACCTGGACGCCTCCACCGCGCGCGCCGCCGCGACGAGCGCGGCCGCGGGGCCCTCGCCGGGATCCGCGAAGAGCTTCGCCGTCGTCGCGGCGCCGAGCGTCGCGTGCAGCGGCGCCGGCGCGACGACGAACGTCGCGTCCACGAGCGGCGCGAAGCGTTCGAGGGTGTGGTCGAGGAGCGAGCGCCCATCCTCGCGCCGCAAGAGCGGCTTCACGACGCCGCCGAGTCGACGCCCTCGCCCCCCGGCGAGGACGACCAGCGCGACGCTCAGGGGCAGCTCCACAGACCGCTGCCCGCGTTGCGCGCGCCCTGCTCGATCGTCGCGTACTTCGACGTGTCGCGGTGGGTGAAGCGCGCACCGCGGAACGTGCGCGAGTGGCCGAGGCGGAGGCTCTCCTCGTTCATGGTGGTGCCCAGGTACTTCACGTAGGCGAGGAGGCGATCGAAGTCGTCGCGGCACTCCGCGACCGCGGCCGGCGGGCGGCACTTCGTGGGGTCGTACTCGAGCGTGACGAGGCGGCCCTCGATGCGGTCTTCGAGGAACGCCGCGGACTCGTCGCCCCAGCAGTCCGCCGGGTCCGGGTCGTGCGCGATCTCCGGGGCGTCGATGCCGAGGAGGCGCACGCGCTGCCCGTCGAGGGGGCGGTTGTCGGGGCCACGCACGGACGGGCCGGCGCTGATGATGAACGTGTCGCCGTCGAGCACGCGCTCGACGAGGATGTTCTGGGTGGGGTGGCCCTGGTAGCCGCCGTCGCGCGCGACGGTGTCGTCGTCGTCGTCGGTGTCGCGCCCGGACGCGCAGGCGACGGCGAGGAGCAGGAGGCCGGACGAGAGGCCGAGCAGGAGGCGCCGCATGTCGGGCCGGGAGCGTAGCAAGCGAGGCGGGCTCTGGCGTGCGTCGATCGGCGGGTCAGTGGGATTCGGCGAGTCGTTTGGTGAGGAGGTGGGCGTCGTCACCGTCTCGGTAATACCCGGCGCGGAGTCCGCTCGGCGTGAATCCGGCGGCGGCGTAGAGCGCGCGCGCGGCCGCGTTCGACGCCGCCACTTCGAGGTGCGCGACCTCGGCCCCCCGCGCGGCGGCGGCGGCCTCGAAGCGCGCGAGGAGCGCGCGGCCCGCCCCGCGTCGACGATGTTCAGGCGCGATCACGATCAAGAGGAGCTCGACCTCGTCGAGTACCACGCGCCCGAGGGCGAAGCCGACCGGCGGCTCGACGATCGCGAGGGTGTTGGGATCTGCGAGCGTCTCCTCGAGGCCGGCTCCGCTCCACCCGTCGACGCCCGCCGCCGACACGAGGCCGACGACGAAGCTCAGGTCAGACACTTCAGCTCGAGGTCCTTCTCCTCGGGCGCGCCGTCGTCGTCGCTCGGGGGCTCGAACGGCGGGAGGTAGAGGACGTTGGTGCGCTTCTCGAGCTGCTCGACGAGGTTCTCGAGGGCGCGCGCCTCCTTCTCTTCGCGGATGCGCTGCGCGAGGCGCTCGTCGAGCTCCGAGAGCGGGCGCCCGTCGAACTTGTCGGCGTTCTTCTCGTAGCAGGCGGCGATCTCGTCGGGCGTCGCGTCGGCGTTGAGCCGGACACGGACGTCGAGGAAGCGCTCCACGAGGATCTCGGCCTTGAGGATCGCGGTGAGCGCGGCGGGGGCGCGGCCGGCGTCGTCCTGGACGTCCTTGAGGCCGACGCGCTCGAGGAAGCGATCGAAGTCGCCGGCGGAGACGAACCGACTCGCGAGCTCCCCGACGGCGCGGTCGATGACGGCCGGATCCGGGTCGCGGAGCTGGAGCCGGCGGACCTCTCCGAGGAGCAGCTCCCGGCTCACGATGCTGTGCAGGACCGCCGAGAGGAGCTCGGGGGTGAGCGCGGCGGACCACGCGACCTCGGCGCCGCGCGCCTTGAGGAGGACGAGGCGGGTCTCGAACTCGAGCTCCGAGAGCGTGACCACGGTGCCGCCGACCTCGGCGACGACCTGGTCGACGAGGCGCTCGTCGGTCTGGGACTTCGCGTCCGGGGCCGCCGACGCGGCGCTCAGCGCGAGGACGAGGGGCACGAGCACCACGAGGTCGAGATTGGCGTGAACGGGGGACGTCTGGCAGCCTCTTTTTTGTTGTTTTGAGGTTGTCGCTCGCCACGAAGATCTTCCTCGTCTTCTCCGGGCTCCTCGCGGTGTTCGGCGTGGTGTCGTTCTTCTCCGTGCTCGAGATCCGCGCGGTCGGCGAGGACCTCAGGACCATCAAGGATCACCACCTCGCCCTCGCCCGCCACGCGGCGAAGCTCGAGACCCACCAGGAGAACCGCTTCCGCGAGCTGCGGCGCTGCCTCGACCAGGAGACGCCGGCGCAGCGCCTGCGATTCGCGCGCATCGCGCGGCAGTACTTCCCGGGCGTCATCCGCTCCACCACGGAGGAGATCCGCGAGGTCGCCGCGCGGCAGGTCGCGCGCGCCGCGCAGCAGGGCGACCCCGACGACCGGCGCGACTTCGCGAGGAAGCTCAACGCGCACCTCGATCACATCACCGAGTACCACAAGGGCTTCGACGAGCTGACGGAGCAGATCGAGGCGCTCGGTGAGGAGGAGATCGACACCACGGCGGCCCGCGAGCGCCTCGAGGCGATCTGGAGCCGCGTCCGCAGCGAGACGTACCAGCTCGACAACCACATCGGTGACGACACCGAGCGCGCGGTGCGCCGCGCGACGACGCGGGAGAACCGCGCGATCCTCCGCATCGCGATCATGGCGGCGGTGTCGCTCGTGATCGGGATCCTCTTGATGGTGATCTCGACGCGATCGCTCGCCCCCATCCGGCGCCTCGTGCTCTACGCCCGCGCGATCTCCCGCGGCGACTACCAACAGGCGACGCCCGCCACCAGCGGCGGTGAACTCGCGGCCCTCGCCGACGAGCTGTCGCAGATGGCGCGCTCGCGGAAGGACCGCGAAGAGGAGCTCGACCGCCAGGCCGACGAGCTCGAAGAGGCGTACCGGCGCGTGGAGGAGCTCAAGCGCTACCACCAGAGCATCGTGCGCAGCCTCAGGACGGGCGTGGTGGTCACGGACCGCACGCTGACGATCACCAGCACCAACCGGGCGGCGGCGCAGCACTGGCGCCTGGACGCCGTCACCGGGGTCGCGCTGGAGGCCACGCCGCTCGGCGCCGCGCTCGCGGAGCGCCTCGGCCCGATGACGACCTACGTGGAGCGCGTGGAGACCGTGACCACCGAAGCGCTGGCGCTCGACCCCTTCCTCGCCGACGTGACGATCGCGCCGCTCGAGAACGAGCGCGGCGCGGTCCTGGGGCTCGTCATCGCGCTCGAAGACGTCACCGAGGCGGTGCGCACGAAGGAGGCGCTCATTCGCTCCGAGCGGCTCGCGACGATCGGTCGGATGAGCGCGCACGTCACGCACGAGATCCGGAACCCGCTGTCGTCGATCGGGTTGAACGCAGAGATGCTCGAGGATCTCGCATCGCAGCTCGGCGACGAGGGCGACGACGCGAAGGGGATGTGCCGCTCGATCGCGCGCGAGGTGGATCGCCTCACGGCGATCACCGACGCGTACCTCAAGTTCGCGCGGCTGCCGCGCCCGGAGCCGGCGGAGGCGGACCTCGCGGCGTGGCTGTCGACGATCGCCTCGTTCGTGCGACGCGACCTCGACGCGGCGAACGTGAAGCTCGCGCTGTCGCTGCCCACGCCGTCACCGAAGGTGTGGTTCGACGGCGACCAGATGCGGCAGGCGATGTTGAACCTCATCCGCAACGCGAAGGAGTCGATGCCGCAGGGCGGGTGCATCGAGGTCTCGGCCGAGGTCGAGGGGCCGACGCTGCGCCTCGAGGTGCGCGACGAGGGGGTCGGGATCCCGGCGGACCACCTCGAGCGGGTGTTCGACCCGTTCTACTCGACGAAGCTCACCGGGACGGGGCTCGGGCTGGCGCTGACGCAGCAGATCATCCAGGAGCACGGGGGGCGGCTGACCCTGACCTCGGAGGTCGGCGCGGGCACGACCTTCGTGATTGCCCTACCCGTCGCTCAACAGCGAGAGATCACACACGTTCTGGATGGGGACCCGGTCGAGGCGCCGACCGGGACCTGAGGTGTGCGCTAGGACCTCGAACCGCCTGACGATTCACGCCGACTCGGTGCGGCATGGAGCGAACCGCGCGCGCCCCTCCGCAAGGGGCCCAAAAGACTGGCGCCCCAGCGGCCATCCTACATTGCGCGGGGCGCACCAACCGCCCCTGTTCGCAATGATTTCCAAAGGAATATCGCTTATTTAGGGCAAAGGCGCGTTGACCGCTCCGGTGCCCGGCTGCTCCGATGAAGGGGTGCTGAAGACGGCGCTCGACACCCTCGACAACGGCTTGGACGTGCTCCACATCGAGCTGCCGCACGTCCACGCGGTGTCGATCGCGCTCCTCGTGCGCGCGGGTCCGCGGTACGAGACGCCGCGCACCAACGGGCTGTCGCACCTCGTCGAGCACCTGCTCTTCCGCGGGACCACGCGGCACCCCTCGAGCCTCGACTTCCACACCGCGGTCGAAGCGCTCGGCGGGGAGATCAACGGGCAGACCCAGCGCGACGCGATCACGATCCACCTCACCGTCCCGCCGGTGCATGCCGCGGCGGGGCTCGGGCTCCTCGCGGAGGTCTGCACGCAGCCGCTGATGGGCGGGCTCTCCGTGGAACGCAACGTCGTCATCGAGGAGATCCTCGACACGTGCGCGTCGGACGGGACGGATCTCGACATCGACAGCATCTCTCGACGCCTCCTGTGGGATGGGCACCCGATGGCGATGCCCGTCGCGGGCGAGGTCGAGGGGGTCGAACGTTTCACGACCCACCAGTGTCGGCGCTGGTTCGAGGAGACCTTCGTCGCGCGCAACGCGGTGTTGGTGGTGGCGGGCCCGACGGACCGCGCCGCCACGCTGGCCGACGCGGCCCGCGCGTTCGCGACGATGCCTCGGGGCTTCGCGATGGACGAACCCGCGCCGCCGGCGCCGATCGATCGCCCCGCGATCCACGTGCAGCCGACGGACGACGCGCAGGTGACCGCGCTGCTCACCTACCCGGCGATCCCCGAGGCGCACCCGGACTTCACGGCGCTGTTGCTGTTGAGGCGCATCCTCGACGACGGGTTCTCCGCCCGGCTGCGTCAGGCGATCTGCGAACAACGCGGGCTCGCGTACTCGCTCGGCGTCTCGGTCGACGCGTACCGGGACGTCGGCGCGCTGGATCTCGAGGTCACGTGCGCCCCGAAGAAGCTGATCCGCGCGGTGGAGCGCATGCTCATCACGCTGCGCGCGCTCATCCACACCCCGGTGGAGCCCGCGGAGCTCGCGCGCGCGAAGACCCGCCACCTCGCGGACCTCGAGTTCTCGCTCGACGCCCCCACCGAGCTCTGCAGCTGGTACGGCGGCGCGGCCCTATTGGGGTTGGACGTCGACTACGAGCTGCGCCGCCGCGAGCTCGAGGCGGTCACGCCCGAGGACCTGCTGCGGTTGGCGCGCCTCGTCTTCGACCCGGACCGCGCGCTCCTCACGCTGGTCGGCCCGGTCGAGGACGACCAAGCGCGCCGCCTCGAGCTGCTGATGGGGCGGCCCTACGAGAGCACGTTCTGGTTCGAGTCCGACGCCGAGGACGAAGACGAAGCCCCGCCCACGCTCGAGCTCGCGGGCTGACGCGCCCGGCTCAATTCCACTTGGAGGGATCGTCGGGGGGCTCGTTGTTGCCGCCCTGGATCACCCGGAGCTCCGACTCGATCTTGGCGCGCTGCTTCTTCAGGGTCTGGCGGCGGACGAGCTGCTTCCACTTGCTGGGCTTGTAGAGCCCACGGCAGAGCACGAAGGCGCCGATGATGCCGCCGAAGTGGCCAGCGGTGGAGACGGGCGAGAACGACAGCGCCGTGAGGAGCTCGATGGCGACGACGATCAGGACGAACGTCTTCCCCTTCATCCGGCCGAAGAGGAGGAAGTTCATCTCCTGGTTCGCGTAGGTCAGGCCCCACGCGACGGTCACGCCGATGGTGGCGGAGGACGCGCCGAGGTGCGTCGTCGTCCAGAAGCCGCCGAGGAACAGGATCATCGCCGCGCCGGAGAGGCCGAAGATCAGGTACGCCCACAGGAACCGCTTCCCGCCCCACCACTGCTCCAGCTGCGTGCCGAACAACCACAGCCACAGCCCGTTGAGGAGCAGGTGGAACGGCTTCTCGGGCGCGTGCAGCCACATCCGAGTGAAGGGCTGCCAGACGTAGAACGACTCGAGGACGTCGCGCGGCGACAGGTACAGGTCGCGGATCCAGGACTGCCCGGCGCGCAGCAGGATCAACTGGAGGACGTAGGCGACCACCAGCGAGACCATGAGACCGATGATGGTCTTGCCGGGCCTCGGCCACGCGATCTGGGTCTGGACTCCGCCTCGCATCGCCGTCGACTCCGCGGCGCGCCGCGTCCGCTGTCAAGAAGAACCCGCGTTCGGTGCGATCGCTTCCGGTCCGGATCGAGGCACCGGCGCAGCGATCACGAGGAGCGCTTGTCCGCCGACGCCGCGGGGGGCGTCACCTTCTCGCGCTTGCCGCGCTCGAGGCGCTCCTTCACGCGCGCGCGCTGCCGCCGCTTGTAGTTCGCGTGACTGTTCGGGCCCGTCTCGTTGGTCTTCGCGGTCTCGGCGTCCATCACCTGGAACTCGACCGTCCCGAACACCACCGGCCCCAACCCGCGCAGGCGCCGGCTCTGCACCTCGATCACGCGATCGATCCGAATCGGGACCTCCGCCACGAAGTGGACGACGCGGTAGTCCGGACCGGAGAACTCGTTGGTGGCCTCCATCGGGAACTTGCCGTCGGCCATCTCGTTCATCGCCATGCGCTCGGCGCGCGACTCGCGGATCGCGGTGAGGTTGCCCGCGCGCATCAGCATCCGCTCGAGATCGACCAGCGTGTTGTCGGCCTGCGCCGGCACCAGATAGTTGAACGGCAGCAGCTCACGGGTAAGCGCGAGGAGCAGCGACGGGATCTCCTCGTGGCGCTCGACGACGAACCGGAAGCGAAGCTTGTCGAACACCTGCGCCGCCTGCGTGTCCTTCTTCGCGAGGAGCTTCGAGATCATCGAGTTCTTCGTCTTCGTGTTCCCGGCGAACTCGAGGATTGGGAAGTTGCGCTCGAGGAGCCCGCGCACCACGCGCTCCACCTTGCCGTGCAGCAGGATCGCGATCTCCGCGTTGGAGATCGGCAGCATCGACAGCAGCTCGTGCGCCTCGACGTAGTGGAGGATGTGCATCACCTTCAGCGTGAGGCACGCGTAGAGCCGATAGGCGCGGCGCCCCTTGCCAGAGGCGTACTCGAACAGCTCCGGGACGTCCGCGCTCGTGATCACCTCCGGCACGCGCCGGTACGACAGGTGCTCGCGGAGGTAGTCGAGCGCCCGGTTCTTCAGCGTATCGAGGCGCACGCGATCCGACGCGTCGCTCGGGTCGAGCTCGTTCACGCGGACGAAGGCGTCGATGCCGTCGCGCGACGTGAAGTGCAGGCGGTACCAGTCGACGACGGAGCTCCCGCGGAGGAGCAGGCGCAGGATGTCGAGATCTTGGGGTCCGAAGCGACCGAGCGGAGCGAACTCCGCAGAGGGGTGGACCGGGACGACGCTGCGCACGATCCTCAGCGCCCGCGGACCGTCACCGGGAAGTCGATCGGCATGTTG
>JAUHYN010001217.1 GCA_030426505.1 bacterium
CGCGCTCGAGCTCGCCGACGCGCAGAAGGATCCCGGCCGCGTACAAGACGTAGTTCTTGTGCTCGTCGACCGCACCGCGCTTCTTGGCGCGGTCGGCCGCAGACAAGATCTGCGCGAGCTCTCGGCTCGGCGCCTCGCGATCGACCTGAGCCACTCTCCGGACTTCTCCACAGAGGGAGATCGGCGCGTCCGAACGGCGCTGGAGGCCGGCCCCGACGAGCGGCGCGAAATGAAACGCCCCGAATCCCGAAGGTTGGGCAGACCGCAGTCGTGCCGGGCGGATCCGCGTGATACCGGTCTCGTCCGATGGAGAAGTACGACTACCTGGTCATCGGCGGCGGCAGCGGCGGACTCGCCTCCTCGCGGCGCGCCGCGAAACACGGCGCGAAGGTCGCCGTGGTCGAGGCCGGGCGCCTCGGGGGCACCTGCGTCAACGTCGGCTGCGTCCCGAAGAAGGTGATGTGGAACGCCGCCTCGATTGCCGAGGCCCTGCACTTCGCGCCCGACTACGGGTTCGACGTCGCGGCCCCCGCGTTCGACTGGCCGAAGGTGAAAGCCGGGCGCGACGCGTACGTCGAGCGCCTCAACGGAATCTACGCGAAAAACCTCGACGTCGATGACGTCCACCTCGTCCGCGGCTACGCGAAGTTCGTCGACGCCCACACGGTCGAAGTCGACGGCCGCCAGCTCACCGCGGACCACGTCCTCATCGCGACCGGCGGTCGCCCGGACGTGCCGAACATCCCGGGCGCGCGCGAGTATGGCATCACCTCCGACGGGTTCTTCGAGCTGGAGTCCCGGCCCGAACATGTCGCGATCGCGGGCGCCGGGTACATCGCGGTCGAGCTCGCCGGCGTCTTCAACACCCTCGGCTCGAACGTCACGCTGATGGTGCGCAAGGACCAGCCGCTCCGCACGTTCGACGACTGCCTCCGTACGACCCTGATGGAGTCGATGCTCCAACACGGCGTCAACATCGAGACGCACACGGATCTCTCCGCCGTCGAGCGCGCACAGAACGGTCAGCTCGCGTTCTCCACCAAGGACGGCCGACGCCTCGAAGGCTACGACACGCTCGTGTGGGCGACCGGGCGCGTCCCGAACACGGATCGAATCGCGATCGAGAACACCGGCGTGAAGCTCGATGACCGCGGCCACGTCTTCACGGACGCGTTCCAGAACACCAACGTCGAAGGCGTCTACGCGCTCGGCGACGTCGCGGGGCGGTGGCTCCTCACGCCCGTCGCGATCGCCGCGGGCCGCAAGCTCGCCGACCGCCTCTTCGGCGGCGTCGCGAACGCGCGCCTCGACTACCTCGACATCCCGACCGTCGTCTTCAGCCACCCGCCGATCGGCACCGTGGGGATGACCGAGGAGCAGGCCCGCGAGGAGTACGGCTCTTCCGTGAAGTGCTACACGTCGCGCTTCACGAACATGTTCTACGCGCTGTCGCAGGAGAAGGCGCCGACCGTCATGAAGCTCGTCACCGTGGGCGCGACCGAGAAGGTCGTCGGCATCCACGTGATCGGGATGGGCGCCGACGAGATGATTCAGGGGTTCGCGGTCGCGCTCCGCATGGGCGCGACGAAGGCCGACCTCGACCGCACCGTCGCGATCCACCCGACCGCCGCCGAAGAGCTCGTCACGATGCGCTGAGCATCTCGCGGAGCTTCGACACCGTCGACCAGTTGCGCGCCGTCGCCGACACGCCGAGCGCGCGCTCCACCTTCTCCGCGAGCTTCGAGCGCCCGATGCCATCGGGCGCGTGCAGATAGAAGACGTCGCCCTCGAGTGCGTAGCGCTCGTTCGACTTCGCGCGCGTGGCCAGCGCGTCGAGGTCCGGCGCCTTGGGCTTCGCCTCGCAGAACCACAGGTGCAGCGACTTCGGCGCGCTCTCTCCGTCGGGGAACGGGTTGCCCTCCGCCGCCGCTTCGAACCTCGTCGCGTCGAGGACCATGACGTTCGGCGCGAAGCCGTGCTCCGCCTCGATCGCCGCCGTGATCTTCGCGCCGTAAGTTCGCGCGCCCTTCTTCGGCGCCGAGAACACCACGTTGCCCGACTGGATGTACGTCTGCACGTCCTCGAAGCCGAGCCCTTCGAGCAGCTCGCGCAGCGACTTCATCGGGAGCTTGTTCCGCCCGCCGACGTTGATGCCCCTCAGGAGCGCGACGAACGCCGCCATCACCGACGCCCGTGACGCCGAAGTCTTCGCTGGTCATGCTGATCTGCCTGGGCATTGGCGGAGCGGTCGGCGTTCTCGCCGTCCTGATTCCCTCCCTGGCCCTCTCCGCCGATGGCGATCCACCTGCGGATGACGGCCGCTTCGACAAGCCTGTGCTGGGGGTTCTGTGCGCGAATCTCCCCGACGAACCGCCCGAACTGACCGGCATTCGCAAATACCGCTGGCCCACGCGGCGCGGCGTGCTGATCCTTGCTGCCCCCGAGGGGGGCCCAGCCGCTCAGGCGGGCATCTCGTTTATGGACGTGCTCTACCGAGTGAACGACGAGAGGATTGACTCCAACGACGCTCTGACCGAGGCGGTCGGTCAGCTCAAGGTCGGTGACCAAGCCAAGGTGTACTTCCACAACACGTCTCGCGGTGAAGACCGCATCCGCTGGAAACGGGAAGGCGCGGAGGTCGAGGTGATCTCCTACGCCGACTACCTCAAGCTGCAGATGAAAGAAGAGCCACTTCCAACAATGCAAGCGACCCGCCTCC
>JAUHYN010000089.1 GCA_030426505.1 bacterium
TCGAATCGCCCCTATCGTCTCGCCGCGGGATGCGGTCGGGGGGCTCGGTGGGTAAACTCGGGGGGCCGTGGCTGCGACCCGAGTCGTCCTGGTCGAATACAACGTCGCGGACGCGGCGCTGATCAAACATCACCTGAGTCGTCCCGGCGTCGACCAATTCGAGGTCGACTGTGTGGGGTGCCTCGCGCTCCTCGAGGAGGCGGGGCCCCACGACGCCGTGCTGCTCGACCTCGGCCTCCCGGACAGCCAAGGCGCAGAGACGATCACGCGCGCGCGCGCGATGACCCGCGCGCCGATCGTCGTGCTGACGGGCACGCAGGACGACGCCCTCGAACACGACGTCCTCGCGCTCGGCGCCACCGACTTCCTCTCGAAGTCCGAGATCGAGGGCCTCCGCTATCGGCGCCTCCACCGCACGCTCGCCTTCGCGGTGTTCCGCGCGCGCGAAGAGAGACTCGCGCGGCTGGAGGCGACGTATGCGCGCCAGATCGAACACAACGAGCGGCTGGTCACGCTCGGGCGCCTCGCGTCGGGGATCGCGCACGAGATCAACAACCCGCTCACGTATCTGCGCGGCAACGTGGAGCTCCTCAGGGACATGTTCTCGGAGATCGGCGCGGGGACGTTGGACGACGACGCGATCCGAAAGACCTGCACCGACGCGCGCGGGATGCTCGACGACTGCGAACACGGCCTCGATCGCATCACGAAGACCGCGCGGATGTACCGCGACTTCGCGGCGCTGGAGACCGCGGATCTCAAACCCCGCACACTCGACGCGATCGCGCGCGACGCCGCCCGCCTCGTGCGCCCGCAGCTGTCGGAGGGGATCGAGCTCCGCCTCGAGCTGGAGGGGACGCCCGTGAGCGAGGTCTCCGTCGAGCGCCTGACGAACGTCGTCGTCCACCTCCTCCTCAACGCGATCCAGGCGCTCGAGGGGGCGGGGGCGGGACACATCCGCTTGACCACGCGCGCCGTCGGATCGCTCGCGCAGCTCACGGTCGAGGACGACGGCCCGGGCGTCTCCAAGGAGGAGCGCCAGCGCATCTTCGAGCCGTTCTTCACCACGAAGCGCCTCACCGGCGGGACCGGCCTCGGGCTCTACGTGTCGGCCGAGACCGCGCGGCTACACGGCGGCCACCTCGCGCTGGACGAGGCCGCGGAGGAGGGGGCGCGCTTCGTCTTGAGCCTCCCGGTCCGTCGCAAGGCGCGCGCGCCTCAACCGCTGCCCCGGAGCGTGAAGCCACGCGCGCGGGTCCTGTTGGTCGACGACGAGCCCGCGATCCTCCGCGCGTACACGCGCTTGATGGCGACTTCGTACGAGGTCGTGACCGCCGCGGGCGGCCAACAAGCGATCGAGCTCCTCGCCGAGGACGACGGATTCGACGTCGTCGTCTGCGACATCATGATGCCCGGCCAGGACGCGGTGGACGTCGTGGAGGCGCTGACGTGCTCGCACGAACACCTGTTGGATCGGCTGCTGTTCGTCACCGCCGGCGCGGTGAGTCCGCGCGCGAAGCGCATCCACGAGCGCTTCGGAGATCGCGTGTTGATGAAGCCGGTGACGCGAGAGGCGCTCGAGGGCGCGATCTATGCGGTCCTGTCGCGGTGCGGCTGAGCGGTTCAGGCCATCAGGTAGCGCATCACGAAGATCGCTTCGCCGGTCAGCACGGACACCATCCAGAACGCGATGAGGACGTACGTCCCGGTGCGGTGGCGGCGGAACCAGGGCTCGCGGCCCTTCGCGACGTCGACGAGCGACATGAAGTAGAGGATCGCGAGCGCGAGGAACATCAGCAGCGACAGCGTGCCGTGCCCCGCGAAGAACAGCTTCATCCCCTGCGACAGCTCGGCGCCGCGGTCGGCCTTCGCGGCCATCGACGCCATGTACGTCACGTTCACGCAGAACTCGAACAGGATGACGCAGCCGAGGAGCACCTTGGGGAACGGCCGCCCCTGGAGCGTGATGATGATGGCGTAGAGGACGCCGATGGTGACGAAGACCTCCGAGACGGCGGAGAAGATCGAGAACGCGGGGATGTCCATGGCGACGTCCTTTCTCTACTTGAAGTAACGGCGCAGTCCATACGCCGCGTGGAAGCAGCCGGACGCGACGAGCGCGACGGCGGAGACGATGTGGATCGTCGACATCGTGGACCCGCTCGGCATCGGGACGAGCTGACCGTAGATCCCGGTCGCCGCCGCGACGATCCACACCAACACCGCGACGTAGCCCGACCAACGTTGGAGCACGCGGCGCCACATGCGCCACGTCCGCTTCAAGTGAATCCACAGGTACCAACCGCCGACGACCAGCGCGAGGTCGCCGGAGAGATCGTGGACGACGACCATGCCGTCGAACACGACCTTCATCGTGTCGGGGTAGCAGTAGATGAACGTGCCGGTGGTCGTCGCGATCAACGCGAGCGCCGCGAGGAGAATCAGCGGTCGCCGCGCGGGATCGACTTCTTCCCGCGCGGACGTCTGGAGCTCGACGGACTCCATCCTGCGCCGGAAGCTACCACGCGTTCGGATCGATCGTGGTAGGCTCGACAGCCGATCATTCGCACGTCGGTCCACATTCGCGCGACGGCCGCCCTGGCCGCGCTGCTCTTCGGCGCCCCCAACCCCGCGTCGGCCGGAAAACCCGCGAAGGGGCCGCCCGTGCCGCAGCTCGAGGCGCAGCCGCCGCCTTACAAACCGTTCAACCTGTACAGCCTCCTCGACCCGGCGTCGCAGGCGGCGGAGCTGGAGCGGCGCCACCGGGCGCGCGGGAGCCTCGACGAGCGCCTCGAGCTGCTGACGCGCGGGCTCGTCGCGGCGCCGTACTTGTTGTCGGCGCTCGGGGAGGGCGCGGGGCCCGACCCGGACCCTCGGCTCCGCCTCGACGCCTTCGACTGCACGACGTTCGTGGAGACGTCGCTCGCGATGCTCCACTGCGAGGACCTCGACGACATCCGCGCGACGCTGGACCGCATCCGCTACGTCGACGGCGAGGTGGACTTCCAGACGCGCCGGCACCTGATGACGAGCCAGTGGATCCCGCAACTCGTGGAGGGCGGCTACGTCGTCGACGTCACGGAGGCGCTCGGCGGCAAGAGGACGAAGCGCATCGAGTTGGTGCTGACGAAGGGGCGCTGGAAGCGGCGCCGGATCGCGCGCACGCTGGAGTTGGACGACGGGGTCGTGCCGGAGGGGACGTTCGTGTTGCCGTACATCTCGATCGCGGACGCGCAGAAGATGGTGAAGTCGTTCCCGTCGGGGGCGATCGTGAACGTGGTGCGCGCGGACGTGCCGGGCACGCCGGACGTCATCACGCACCAGGGCTTGTTGATCCGCCGACCCGGTGAGGATCGTCTCTACGTGCGGCACGCGTCGCCGGTGTCGAAGCGCGTGATCGACGAGCCCTTCGCGCGGATGTTGTGGCGCTACACGAAGCCGAGGAAGTGGCCGATCGTCGGCGTCCACATCCTGAAGATCGTGCCTCCGGCCGAGGTGACTCCGTGAAGGGTTGGGCGCGTCCGCGCGTCCGGAAGAATCGCGGGCGCGGGCGACCGAAGCGCGCCGCGGAAGACGCGCTGGGGCGCGTGCTCGATCGCTACGCACAGGCCGCGCCCGCGTCAGTGAACCGGATCGATCTCGATCGCTTCCTGGTGGAGACGAGCCAGGTGCAGCTCGGTTCGGACGAGGAGCTCGCGCCGGCGGAGCGGCTGCGTCGACTCGCGCGCGCGGCGGCGGCGTGTGTGGAGCCGGAGGTTCAGCCCGAGGGCTGGCTCGCGTTGAAGCGGATTTGTTCGCGTGCGCGATCGATCGCGGAGCGCGCGCGCGTCGAGGTGTTGGTGACGACGGCGGCGCTCGCGGGAGCGTGCGCGAGTGGCCACGACGAGCAGCCGCACGATCCGGCGCCGGTCGCGGTGCGCATTCGTCGCGACGCGTACGAAGCGATCCACGCGGCGCTCGCGGAGGCGCCGGATCACCCGGGCGCGAACGAGGTGTATGGGCGGTTGGCGTTCGAGGATCCGGAGCGCGACACCGAGGAGGCGCTCGAGGCGTTCGAGCGCGCGGAGGCCGGCGGCGCCCCGCTGGTCACGTACTTCGTCGCGTGTTGTCTGCAGGACCTCGGTCGATTCGACGAGGCACTCGCCGCGTATGACCGGGTCGACGCGGGCGCATTCGAGCGTCAGGGCGAGGCGTGGCGGCGCGAGGTCTTCCTGGAGAACCGAGCGTTCTGCGCGCTGCGCGCGGGCGAGGTCGAGCGGGCGGAGATCGAGCTGACGGCGTTGCTCGATCGCTGGGAGAAGAACCTGAGCCTCGCGCTCGACGCTCCGCTCGTGTCGCTGGTCGCGGCCGGCGCCGGCCCGTTCTACGTGACGCTCGGGGCGCGGATCCGGCGGCTGTGCGTCCACGTCGAGGATCGCGCGCTGGTGAAGATGTTCGATACGCTGCGGCAGCAGAACGCGACGCGCTGACGCGACCGGTAGAGGTCAGGGGACCTGGACCAGGTTGCCTTCGAGGATCAGGTACGAGCTGTGGAAGCGGGTCTGGGCGTTGCCGAGGCCGAGGACGATGCCGGGCGGGAGGTAGCTGCCGGCCATCGAGGAGAGGTCGAAGGTCGGGAGCGGGATGCCCGCGATGACGTCGGCGACGATCTGCGGGACGAAGCCGTTGATGATCGCTTCGAGCGCGTCGCGGAGGGCGACGGGATCGAGGAGCGTGTCGAGGGACGACTCGACGTCGAGCACGATGTCCGGGTTCGGCGCGAGCGTGAACTGCAGGACGCCCGCGGAGCTCACCGTCACGTTCGCGCGGATCTTCGCGTGCGCGTAGACGCGCGCTTCGATCATCGGGAAGTTCGGGATGCCGGAGACGTCGAGGTCGATGCCGAGGTCGCCGAGTTGGATCTCGACGGGCCACGTCGAGTTGCCGGTCGGGCGGACGACCGGCGGGAGGAGCGGGTCGGCCGTCGCCGCGAGGTTGACCGCGGAGCCGTTGCTGTCGATCGAGCCGTTGATGAACTGCGCGAGGTCGATGTGGAACGCGCCGCCGTACCACGCGGAGTACATCGCCTGGTTCAGTAGGTCGTAGCCGAGCGCGACCGCGAGCGCGCGGTTCGCGGGGAACGTCGGGATCGTCTGCGTCTCGCGGAGGATGCCGCCGCGCGGCTCCGGACTGAACGCGGGCGTCGCGAACAACGTCGTGTCCATGCCGAGGTTGCCGCCCGCGGTGTCGAACTGGAGCATCCCGAGGCCGGAGCGCAGCTCGAGTCGCGTGGAGAGCGGCGCCGGGAGGTTGAAGCCGGTCGACAGATCGATCGAGTCGAGGAAGCCGGCGACGACGCCGGGGATCTCGTCGCGGATGATGTCGCGGAATGCGGACTCGAGGCGGTTCGCGATCGAGTTGCGGAACAGGTTGATGATCCCGTCGATCGCCCAGTCGATCACGCCCGGGAGGTTCAGGTTGATGTTGAGGCCGACGATGTTGACGTTGGCGGTCGGCATCGACACCACCGACGAGTTGCCGCTGCGCGAGACGTTCAGGTTGCCGGACACCTCGATGCGGCTCGCCGTCGCGCTGCCGCTGAGGTTGATCGGGATGTCGCAGACGTCGCCGCTGGTGTGCATCGAGACGTAGACGTTCGGGATGCGCACGAACATGTAGAGGCCGCCGTTGCGCGTCGTGATGTCGATGACCGGCGTGCCGAACGTGACGTTGTCGACGTACAGCCGCAGCCGTCCGCTCAGGAACAAGCAGCTCGAGTTGTACGTGGTCGCCGGGTCGGGGATGAGCGACGCGACGTCGAGCTGCTGGATCGCGAGTCGCGCGATGGTGGCGAGGTCGTCGACGTCGTTGCTGTTGTCGTCGAACGCGGCCTGGCCGAGGTGCGCGATGATGCCGTCGTTGACGCGGCCGGAGACCTGGCGGCTCGGGCTCGCGCGCTTGTACGCCGAAGCGAGCTCGAACGACTGCGCGAGCTCGCGCACGTTGCCGGCTTCGTCGACCGCGGTCGCCTCGATGACGTTGATGCCCCACGCCGGGTTCATCACGACCGAGAAGTCGCCGTTCGCATTCGGCGTGACGGGCTGGCCGTTCACGAGGAAGTCGGTGACGGAGCTGACGAGGTCCGTGACGTTGCCCTGCAGCGTGATGGGGTCGGACGGGTCCGCCTGGACCATCTCGCCGCGCGCCGGGAACGTGAAGTTGATCGCGGGCGGCAGGCCGTCGACGACGACCATGAGCGTGTCTTCGACGGTCTGGTTCATGTGCGTCGGCGGATCGACCGTGGCGACGAGCGTGATGACGCCGTCGCCGAGCACCACGGCGCGGGCGCCGAGGTCCGTCACGGAGCCGGCGGGGATCCCGGAGAACGTCACGGCGACGTTCGTGATCGCGTTGCCGTACACGTCCGCGGCGGCGAGCTGCGGCGTGACCGCTTCGCCGCTCGCGTAGATCGGCTTCGCGGGGTCGAGGCCGAGGATCTCGATCGACGCGGGATCCGCGGGGCGCACGTTGACGATGAGGACGTCCGAGGTGACGCCGAACGTCGGGAGCGCGCAGGTCACGTCGTAGTCGGTGGCGACGGTCGCGACGAAGCCCGTCGCGTCGAGCGTGTCCGGCGCGGGCGTGACGACGACGTCGGCGGTGACGACCACCGGGTTCGCGTAGGCGTCGACCGCGTGGCACGTGACGTCGACGCGCTCGCCCGCGACCGCGGAGCGCGGCGTCGCTTCGACCACGAGGCGCGTCGGATCGTTCGGCGTGATCTCGAGCTGCGCGGTGACGCGCTCGAGCATCGCGAGGCGGCACTCGACCTCGTACGTGCCGACGTCTTCAGCGCTGAGGCGGCGGCCTTGGATCGTGACGCCGCGGCTCGGGGACGCGCGCACCTGCGCGTCGTTGGACGGGGTGCGGTTGCCTTCGGCGTCTTCGAGTTCGCAGGTGACGTCGACCGGCATCCCGGCGCGCTCGGTGTTCGCGGAGAGCGTGGCGACGATGCGGACGGCGTCCGACGGGACGACGACGAGCGTGGCCGGCGCGACTTCGAGATCGCCGTAGACACACGCGACGTCGAAGCGGCCGGCGTTGCGGCCGACGATCTCGAGGCCGGCGATCTCGACGCCTTCGTTCGGCGTGACGGTGACGGAGAGGTCGGCGCCTTCGAGGAGCTCGGTGGCGCCGTCGCTCTTGTTCGCGACGCACTCGACGGTGACCGACGCGCCGGCGGCGACTTCGTTCGCGGAGAGGATCGTCTCGACGTCGGTGAGCGTCGGGTCCTCGACCTTGTGGATGCCGGGCCCCGCGTCTTCGGAGCAGGCGATCGCGGCGAGCAGCGCGAAGACGGAGAGGAGGCGTATGCGTTGCGATGTCTCGATCACCAAGATCATTATCCTCCGCCCTCGGGCGTCGTTGCGGCGCGTTTCGTCGTCTTAGGACAGACGACCGAGTTACGAACTGACAACCCCGGTGACGCTGATCACCGCTGAACGCGCCGGTTCGCCTGGTTTTCATCCTACGCGAAGGCGCGGTTCGGTGCGCTTGCAGCGGCGTGTCATTCGCGACGCAGCGCGCCACGAAGGGTGCTGAGATGCGGCGCTGGGCGTGCGAAGGTGACGCGCGATGACGAAGACCGAGATGCAGGAGCGCCTCGAGGCCGAGATCATGGAGGTCGAGTGGGACGCGCTCCTTCCCCACTACGCGCGCGGCGCGGTGGTTCGGATCGCGGAGGACCTGCCGCTCGTGAAGGTGGCGATGGCGTTCGGATTGGACCTGAAGGACGACGTCACGGCCTGGATGGCCGAGGGCAAAGTCACGAAGCCGACGGACGAAGACGCGAAGGCGTGGCGGGCGAACGATCGGTTCCGGTTCCTGATCGTGCAGCCGTTCGTGCTGGTGCAGCGGATCGTCGAGTAGCTTTCAGCCTTCGGGCACTAAGAGCCCGCAGCGAATAGCTTCCAGTCCGCAGCAAGATCTCCCGAGCGCATCAGGCGCTGAAGCGTCGCACCGAGGAGCTGCCGACTGGAAGCTGAAAGCTGCACGCTAAGAAGCTACCGCAACCGGATGCGGACGTGGCGGCCCGGTCGCACGTAGACCTTCGAGACCCACCGCGGGCGCTTGTCGCCCGGCCGTCGCAGCGCGACGACGTGGTGGCCGACGTGGATGCGCGCGCGCTTCAGCGGCGTGCGCCCGAACGGCTTGCCGCCAACGTAGATCCAACCGCCGGGGCGCGTGAGGATCGAGAGCGAGCCGTAGGACGTGTCCGCGGCGCGGCGCTTCTTGCGCTTGGGGGCCGAGCTCAAGGCGCGGGCGCCGGACCGTGCGGATCCGCCGGTGTCCGATCCGGGCGACGCGGAGCGCGGTGCGCCGTCGCGGGTGCCACGTGCTTGGGTCGTCGCGCTGCGATCGATCGCGCCGGGAGCCGGAGCGCCCGCCTCGACCGTGCGCGCTTCGCTCGCGTCTCCCGTCGGAGCGCCGCCCGCGAGCCCGCGCACCTCGGTCGTCGCGCCGACGCGGCGTTCGCCGTTCGCTCCGACGTTGTCCCCTCCGAGTCCATCCGGAGCGCCGCCCGCGCCCGCGCTCGACGCCGAACTCCCCGCACCGTCCCGCGCGTCCCCGCCGTCGCCGTCCGCGAAGTTCTCCTCCGCGTCGCCCTCGCCGCGCGCGCCTCCGCCGAATGCGTCGTCCTCCTCCGCGAAGATCGCCTCCGCGTCGTCCGCGTCCTCGTCGCCCTCGTCCTCCTCGGTGACGATCGCCTCCGCGTCGTCCTCGAGCTCACCGATCGCCTCCGCGGCCTCGCGATCTTCCGGGGCGTCCGCCGGCATCCCGTCGGCAACCGCGTCGCGCTTCGCGATCGCCTCCCACTCCGCCGACGCCGCGATCCCGACGGGCGCCGGCAGCGAGCGACTCACTCGCGCGACGGCCCGATCCGCGAGATCCGAAGCGCGCTCCGGGAACACCATCGCCGCCACCACCACCGCGATCACCACCGCCGCGAACGCGAGCGACGCGCGCCCGAGGCCGTAGCGCTGCGGCGGCGCGGCGACGTCCGGCGGCAACGCGATCGACGCGCGCCGCGAAGGCGTCACGTCGAGCTGCGTGGTCTCCGCGACCGGGTCGCCCGCGAGCACCGCCGCGAGCCACGCCCGGTGTTGGCGCTCGGCGTCGGCGAGCTCGCGCTCCGCGAAGTCTTCGAGCGACTCTCCGCCCGCGGTCGCGAGGAACTTCTCGAGCGCCTGCGCCATCTCCTTGGCGTCGGCGTAGCGATCCTTCGGCTTCACCTCGAGCCCGCGCCGCACGATCGCGTCGAGCGCGCGCGGCACGTCGGCGAGCTTCGACGGCTTCGGCACCTTCTTGCGATCCGCGGCGATCGCCTTGCCGAACAACGGCTGCCCGGTGAGGAGCTCGTGCAGCACCACCGCCGCGCCGTACACGTCGGCGCGGCGATCCACCGGCTGTTGGTCGAGCTGCTCGGGCGCGACGTACGCGACCTTCCCTTTCACGAGCCCGTTCTTCGTGTCCTCCGCTTCGCGGCCGCGGACGAGCGCGATCCCGAAGTCGAGGATCTTCACCTTGCCGTCGAACGTGAGCATCAGGTTGTGCGGCGTGACGTCGCGATGCACGACACCGAGCGGGCGCCCGCCGAGATCCTTCAACTCGTGCGCGGCGTGCAGCCCGCGGCAGGTCTCCGCGATCAGGCGCGCCGCGATGACCGGCGGGAGCGGCCCGTCGCGCATCTTGCTCAGACGCGACACCGCGACGCCGGGCACGTACTCCATCGCGAGGAAGAGCGTCCCGCGCTCTTCGCCGAAGTCGTGGACCTGCGCGACGGCGGGGTGGACGAGGTTCGACAAGACTTTCGCCTCGTCGAGGAACATGCGGCGGATCTCGTCGTAGCGGACGAGCTCGCCGCGGATCACCTTCACCGCGACGAGCTTCTCGAACCCGTGCGGCCCCACGCGCTTCGCGAGGAGGACGCGCCCCATGCCGCCGGTCGACAGCGGCGTGACGACCTCCATGCCGCCGATCGTCGTCACTCGGTCGCTGGCGCCTCCACACGCAGCTCGACGCGGCGATCCCGATCGCGCGCCTTCTTCGATCCGTTCGCCCCGCTGGCGCCGAAGCCGGCCGCGCTCAAACGCGCCGCCTCGATCTTCGCGCCGTCCTCGAGGAAGCGCGCCACGGTCGCCGCGCGCATCGCGGTCAGCGCGCGCGTATCGGCGAACGTCGCGCGCAGCGCCGAGGGGACGACGCGATCGTAGTGCGCGTCGATCCGCACCGCTCCCAACGGCCGCACCGCCGCGCCGACCTCGCCGAGGAGGCCCTTGCCGTCGTCGCCGAGGGTCACGGGATCGCTGAACAGCGCGCGGTCCGCGAGCGTGACGACGAGCGCGTCGCCGTCCATCGCGAGCGCGACCTCGCCGCGCTGGATTCGATCGCCGAGCCGCTCGGCCATCGCGACCTTCGCCGCCTCCAGCGCTTCGATGCGCGCCGCGCGCAGCTTCGCGTCCGCGCCGAGCGCCGCGATCTCCAGCTCGAGCTTCCCGCGCGCGACCGCGGCGGAGGCGATCAGCTCACCCGCGGCGTCGAGCTCCTGGCGCGCCGCCTTCAGCGCGACGTTCGAGTCCGTGACGCGCGTGCGCAGCGTGGTCAGCTCCTGGTAGGCGGGGACGCCGACCTCGAGCGCGAACGCCCCGGCGCCCACCACCAGCAGCGCCACGAGTAGCCACGGCAGGCGCGCGGAAGCGCGACGCGGGGGCCACGCGACGTCCGGGTCGTCGTCGGCGACGCCGGTCCCCGTGTAGTAGCCCGAGTTGGAGACGATCGCGGGCTCGGGGGGTGTGTCGACGAGCTCGACGGCGGAGTCGGTGAGCCACGGGAGGCTCCCCTCTTCAGGTGACGGGTTCGGGTGCTTGGTCGGATCCATGGTCCCTCCCTCGAATTCGATGGAGGATGACAGCGCGCCGACGTCGGCGGCAACTCGGGCGCCGCGCGGGGGACCGCCGGCGCGCGCGTCAGCGCTTCTTCGGCCGCACGCGGGTACTCGCGATGCCGTCCTTGGGATCTTCGGGCCATTGGTGTTTCGGGTAGCGCGCTCTCAGGTCCTTTCGTACCTCGGCGTACGTGTTGGCCCAGAAGGACGCGAGATCTTGCGTGACCTGAACCGGTCGCATGTTGGGCGCGAGGAGCTCCATCTTGATCGGCACGCGCCCACCGCCGACGCGCGGCGTCTGGTACAGGCCGAACACCTCTTGCAGTCGCACCGCGCACGCCGGCGGTCCGTCGGCGTCGTAGCGGAGCTTCGCGTGGCGACCGCTCGGGATCTCGATCGTCGCGGGCGCTTCGCGATCGAGGAGCGCGCGCGTGGTGTGGTCCAGGTGTTGGCGGAACGCTTCGACGAGATCGATCTGCTGGAGCTGCGAGAACCGGCGCTTGCCGTACGCGAGCGCCTCCAACAATTCGAGGCGCGTCGCGGCCGTCGGGAGCTCCGGCGGATCCGGATACACGCGCGCGAGGAACGCGCAGCGATTGAGGAACGCGAACACTTCGTCGGTGATCGGGAGCGCGCGATCGAGATCGCGGCGCGCGGCCTCGACGAGCGTTGCGTGCAGCGCGTCGGGATCGGGGTGCGGGTCCTGGCGCTCTTCGATCACGAGGTCGCCGTGCTGCGTGCGCCGGACGCCCTCCGCGGCCTCGCGCTCCGAGTTCCAGCGCGCCGCCTGCACCGTCTCGAGCGACAACCAGCCGCGCTCCACCGCGCTCGCGAGGCGAATGATCGGGTGCGTGCGGCCGGCGTCCACGTCGACCGCGACGATCAGCTCGGCGCCGCGCACCACGCTCGCGGGCGAGAGGTGCCCGCCGCCCTCGGCGAAGCGGTAGCGGTCGTCCTTTTGCCGCACGCCGACGCGATCCGGGAAGCCCGCGAGGATCGCGCGCAGCAGATCTTCTTCCTTCGCGTCCCCGCTCGCGCCGTCGAACGCGCGGCGCGCGAGCCGCTCGAGGCGCTCCGCGACGCGGCGGACCGGCGCGGCCGCCTTCGGATCCACCGCGCCCGCGCGAAGGCGATCGAGGCGAAGCAACAGATCGGAGCGCGCGCTCGTCGTCGCCTCCTGCGTGCGCGGGAGGACGTCGCGCTCGGAGGCGAGCGCCGCGAGCAACGCGGCGTCCGGCGCGCTCTTGGGCGCCGCCGCGGCGAGCAGTGCGCCGATGCGGGGCGGCAGCGGGAGCGTGGCGAGCTTTTTCCCGAGCGGCGTGAGGTGCCAGCTTCCGCGCTCCAACGCGCCGAGCGCGCGCAGCAACTTCGTCGCGCGCTCGATGCGCGCGTCGGGCGGCGCCTGGAACCAGCCGAACCCGCGCGGGTCCGTCGCCGACCACGCGAGGACGTCGAGGATCACGCGCGACAACTCGATGCGCATCAGCTCCGGATCGATGTCGGTCGCGAAGCCGATCTCCTCCTTCTTCGACCACATCCGGTACGCGACGCCGGGGCCGAGGCGCCCCGCCCGACCGGCGCGTTGATCCGCGCTGCGGAGGCTGATGCGCCCGAGCTCGAGGCGATCGAACCCGGTCGACGGATCGTGCCGCAGCAGCTTCTCCATCCCGCCGTCGACGACGACGCGTACACCGGGGATCGTGAGCGAAGACTCCGCGATGTTCGTGGAGAGGATGACCTTGCGCTTCGACGACGACGCGACCGCGCGGTCCTGCGCCTTCGCGTCGAGCTCGCCGTACAGCGGCACCACCTCCACGTCGCCGATCTCGACTTCGCGCAAGGCGCGTTGCGCGCGGTGGATCTCGCCCGCGCCCGGGAGGAACGCGAGCACGTCGCCCTCCTCGACTTCGCGCAGCGCGCGCCGCACGCCGGAGACGACGAGCTCGGCGACGCGGCGATCGTCGCGCTGCTCGAGGTAGCGGAGGTCGACCTGGTACAGGCGCCCGTCGCTCTCGACGAGCGCGGGGTCGTGCAGAAACGCGAGGACGGGCGCGGGATCGAGCGTCGCGGACATCGCGACGATGCGCAGATCCGGACGCACCGTTTGCTGCACCTCGCGGAGGAAGGCGAGCGCGAGGTCGGCGTGGACGGAGCGCTCGTGGAGCTCGTCGAGGATCACCACGCTCACGTCGTCGAGCGTGGGATCGGTCTGCATCCGGCGCGTGAGGATGCCCTCGGTGACGAGCGCGATGCGCGTGTTCTTCGAGGTGCGATCGTCGAACCGCACCTGGTACCCGACGCGATCGCCGACGCGCGTCCCGAGCTCCGTCGCGAGGCGCTGCGCGGCGAGGCGCGCCGCGAGGCGCCGCGGCTCGAGCACCATCACCCTCTTGTCGACCACCCGCTCGAGCGCGGCGGGCACGCGCGTGGTCTTGCCGGCGCCGGGCGGCGCGAGGAGCACGACGTCGCGCCCCGCCCGCACCGCGGCCGTCACGTCACCGAGGACGTCGTCGACGGGCAGGTCGAGCACGCGCGGAACATCGCGCGGGCGTCGTCGGAAGGGAACCGCTCAGCCGAAGAGGCGGTCTTCGATCGGCTTACCGCGCCACGAGAACGAGCCGTCGGACGGGTCGTGGTACATCTCGGCGCTGCGCTCGCCGCGCGCGTCCTCGAACCCGATACCGTAGTAGGTGCGGCCGGTCGGGTTCTGCGAGAGCCCGTGGCGCTCGACGAGCTGCTCCTCGACGGAGACATTCGTCCACCCGCCGCGCTGCGCCCAAGCGGCGATCTGGTCGAGGACGCGAGCATCGACGGGCCGAGTGTTGACGGTGATCTGCGACGGACGGAACGCTCCACCGGACTTCGAGGGGGTCGTCGTCGAGACCTTCGCGGGCTGCATGACCGAGTTATCGGCGAGCCGGCCGAGACGTTCGGACTTTGTCGGGTGGAATCCGCCCCGC
>JAUHYN010001218.1 GCA_030426505.1 bacterium
TGAACGACGCGGTCGAGCGCATGGCGATGCTCCCGCGCGGCGCCGAGCTCTGCGGGCTCGAGGAGCTGCGCTACCCGATCGTGAAGATGCGGAACGTCTACGTCTTCCCGGGCGTCCCGATCTTCCTGCGCGCGAAGTTCGGCTTCTTGCGCGCGAAGCTCGCGGAGGCCCCGTTCGTGCTCGAGCAGATCTTCCTGTCCGTCTCGGAGGATCGGTTCGCCCAGGCCCTCACCGCGATCGCGGGGCGCTTCGACGACGTGGACTTCGGCTCGTACCCGCGCTTCGACACGGACGAGTACAAGACGAAGGTCACCGTCGAGGGACGAGACCCGGCGCGCGTCGCCGAGGGTCGGGAGGCCTTCCTCGCCGCCGTGGATCGGGACTGGATCGTCCGCCGCGAATGACGTGGATCGGGCGGGTTTGACGCTGTCGCGGGCTGCGTGCTACCGCCCGAGTGTGCGACGTGTGACGTCGATCGTGGCCTTCGCGGCCGCTTCGGGATGGGGTGCGGCGCACGCCGCGGACGCCAGCGTCCTCGTGCTCCCGGTCGAACAGTCGGGCCTCGAGCGCCCGCTGGTGAAGGACCTCGATCGCATCGCGCGCGAACGCGCGCACGCGGCGTTCCCGGGGACCACACTCATGCCGGCGCCGGCGCTCACGGTGCCGGACCTCCTGGTCGCCGCGGGCTGCGCCAAGGCGAGCTACGCGTGCTTCGCGAGCATCGGCCGCACGGTCGGCGCGACGCACGTGGTGCGCGTGCAGCTCGAAGGGACGGCGGCGCGTACGAAGCTGATCGTCACGCACGTGCTCGTCGCGAAGAAGCGCGGCTCCAAACACGAGGCCACGATCGAGGCGCTCCCGAGCGCGCTCGAGATCTACGGCTGGCACGTGGAGAAGGGCTCGGGCGGCAACCCGGCGCCGCTCACGGGCAAGATCAAGCTCCTCACGCAGGGCGGCCTCGGCTCGCTCGAGGGCGCGGAGCTCTTGCTGGACGACCAGCGCGTCACCCCCGCCGCGCTCGAGACGCTCGCCCCGGGCGAGCACCACCTGATCGTGAAGCAGCAGGGCTTCGAGTCCGTGCATTGGCGCGGATCGATCGAGGGCGGGCGCACGGAGACCGTGCGGATCGAGTTCGTGCCGGAGAAGGCCGCCCCTCCGCCTCCGCCTCCGCCGCCCCCGGTCGCCGCGGCGCCGCCGCCCACGACGGCCCCGCCGCCGCCGACCGTGGTGACCGGGCCGACCGGCGAGGAGCCCGAGTTCGGGCTCTTCTATACGCTGATCTTCGGCGGCGCGACGGCGGTCGCGGGCGCCGTGTGGATCGGGACGAAGCTCGACACGCTCGCGCTCGAGCGCGAGGTCGAGGGGCCCGCGGTCCCGCAGAACTGCTACGGGCCGGGCGAGGTCGAGATGTACGATCAGTGTCGGCGCGGCGAGCAGCGCGACACGTTGCTGTGGGGCATCGGGATCGCCACCGGCGCCCTCGCGCTCACCACGCTCGTCGCGCTCTACCTCGAGTGGCCCGACGGCACCGAGCCCGGGTTCGACACCGAGGCCGAGACGACCGTGGGCTTCGGCTTCGCGCCGACCGACGGCGGCGCGGCCGCGGGCATGACGCTCACGTTCTGATGCTCGCGCCGCTGCTGGTCCTCGCCACGCTGTCGGGGCAGACCGCGATCGAGCGGGTCCCGGCCTGGGTCACGTTCGACATCGCGAACCCGCCGGCGCTGGGCGGCCACCGGATCCTCCACCTCGAGGACGTGATCGGGGCGCGCGCCCGCGACGACGTGGCCGGCCTGCCGAACCCGAACGTGGTCGTGCTGTTCACGGCCGCGCCCTCGGACTGCCCGGGCGCGCGGAAGAAGCGGCGGAAGCGGTCGGACACGTTCTGCGACGCGATGGCGCGATTCGCGACGCTCCCCTGGGCGAAGGGAAGTCTGTTCGTCGGGGTGGTGTTGGTGGAGAAGGAGACGGCCGGCGAGGCGCGGGCCGGGTTGTTACGTTCGGATTACCCTTATCCGGTCAGCGTGGACGTCCACGGCGTCGTGCGTCGCGCGCTGAAGTCCGATCGACCCGGCGCGGTTCTTGTGGTTGACTCCAGATTGGAGGTGGTCCGGCTCGATCCGCCCGCGCGGAACGAGGGGGTCGCCTGGGATCGGCACCTCGGCCGAATCCGCGTCGCGCTGGAGCGGGCGCTCGAGCGCGAGGGGAAGGGAGAGTGAAGCCAAATGCGTAGAATCCACATCTCGACGTTGGCTCTGCTGCTCGGCCTCGCCGTCGGCGCCTCCGCGACCGAGGCCGAGGCCGCGAAGCCGAAGATGCTCGTGCAGGATCTCGTGCCCCAGGGCGTCGAGGCCCACGAGGCCCAGGTCATCTCCACCGCCGCCTGCAACGCGATCGCGAAGGCCGGCAAGTACGACGTCCTCTGCGGCGACGACCTCAGGAACATGATGCGCTTCGGCGCGCTGGCCGCGAGCTTCGACACCTGCGCGGACGCGAGCTGCTACGCGGACCTCGGCAAGGCCATGCAGGCCCGCTTCGTGGTCTCCGGATCGGTCAGCCGCCTCGGCAAGACCTTCGTGATGAGCCTGTCGATGTTCGACACCGAGAACGCGCCGAAGACGGCGATCGAAACCGAGGGGTTCGAACGCGACATCCTGAGACGGCTGCTGCGCGACGCCGGCGCCGATCGCCCGGACGCTTTCCTCGCCTG
>JAUHYN010000090.1 GCA_030426505.1 bacterium
CGTGGCGCTTCGCGAGCGCGAGCGCGCGCGACACCGTGAGGTGCTCGAAGTCGTCTTCGTTGAGATCCGGGACGTGGACGGTGAGCCCGCGCGCGCGCAGCGCGGGGACGATCGTCGCCGCCTTCTTCGAGCTCGGGCTCGACGCGAACCCGTGCAGGTACAGGACGCCGTCGCGGCCGGAGCGCTCCGGGAGCCAAGGCGGCGTGACGTCGGCATCACCGCCCGTCGCGATCGTGTCGGCGGCGGCGAGCGCGCGCGCGACTTCGGTCTGGAGGCGGACGAGATCGATCCCCAACCACGCCGACGCGCCCTCGCGGATCTCCGTGATCTTGTCGTGGGTCTTCGCGAGGAGCTTGCACGTCCCGGCCGGGTTGCCCGACGCGTGTTTGTAGAGCCCCGCCGCGAGTTGGATCAGCGCCTGGAGCGTGAGCTTGCTGCGCCCGACCTCGTCGATCCACGCGTCTTCCCACAGTTCGTGGGCCTCGAAGTGATGGCCCGCCGCGTACAGCGCGAGCCCCTCGTTCAACAGGAGGTAGGTGCGGTCGTCTTCTTCGGTCATTCGTCGCTCGGGGGCGGCGTGGCGCGCGGCTTCTCGGTGCCGTCGCGTACGCGCTCCAGGTAGCCGAGCGTACTCCGGACGAGCGTGATGATGCGCGCGTTCTCTTCGAGCTTCTTCATCTCGAGCAGCTTCGGGATCGCGCGGACGTCGCCGATCAGCGAGAGCCCGTGGATCGCGGCGCCGCGCACGAGGACGTCCTGGTCGTTCATCGCGGTGAGGAGCAGCGTGGCCGCTTCGTCGCCGCCGAGCACGCCGAGCACCTTCAGCGCCTGCGCGCGCGCGAAGCGGTTCTTCGAGCGGCGCGCGGCGACGAAGTACTTCTTGTGATCGATGTGGTCGCGGAAGCTCCGCAGCGCGTGCGCGGCCGCGAGCGTGACCTCGGGGACACGTGAGTCGAGCTTCGTGATCAGCGGCTCGGTCGCGTCCTCGGCGCCGATCTCCGCGAGCGTTCGGATCGCCGCGACCTGTACGCGGTAGTCGAGATCCTCGAGGCCCTCGAGCAGGAGCCCCACCGCCTCGGGCTCCGGCTGCGACGCGATCACCGACGACGCGAAGCGCCCCAGCTCTCCGGGCTCCCCGGTCGCCTCGAGCAGCGCGGTGAGCGCTTCGCGCGTGGGGGCCTCGGCGAGGCGCTCGGCGCAGCCGAGGCGCACGCGCTCGTCGGGGTGCCGGTTCAGCGACGCGATCAAGTACGGGCGCGCGTCGTCGATCGGGAAGCGCGCGAGCGTCTTGCGCGCTTCGAGGCGGACGAAGAGTTCGTCGTCCCCGTACAGATCGAGCATCGACGGGATCGCGCGGACGTCACCGAGGTGGACGAGCGCGCGGAGCGCGGCGGTGCGGACCGCGTAGTGTTCGTCGCCGAGCGCGCGCTGGAGGGGCTCGCGGGCGCGGATGTCGTCGGAGCGCCCGAGCTGGAGCGCGGCCTCCGCGCGCGTCTTGTAGCTCTCGCCCTCGCGGAGGCGCTCGACGAGCTCGAGGACGTCCTTCGGGGGCGCGGCGGTCGCCGCCACGGGCAACACCGACAACAGGATCGTGAGCGCGAAGCGCACGCCGCCATCCTACCCGATCCGCGCCGTCATCCGGGAGGTTGGCGCACGAGGTACAGCGGGCGTGACCCGATTCGGAACCAGACGCGCTGCCCGAACTCGACGCGGTAGCGGCGGTGGCTGCCGTCGAGGAACACGCTCGCGCCCTCCATCTGGCACTCGATCCCGAGGCGCTCCTCCTTCGTGAGGACGGCGGAGCGGACCCGGACCGCGGCGCCGGGCGGCGAGTAGGGCTCCCGGACGAAGAACGCGAGCTGCTTCGCGGTGAGCGGGAGGATCGGGCCGCCCGCCGAGGCGAGTGCGGACGTGCTGCCGGCGGGGGTCGATATCCACACGCCGGAGCTGCGCTGGAGCTCCTTGCCGTCCGGCCAGATGAGGCGATAGCGGCACATCACGGCGGGGTTGTCGGCGCAGAACAGCACGTCGTTCAGCACCGGCTCCGGGAGGACGCGTTTGCCGATGGCGACGCGGAGGCGCTGGACGGTGAGGGGCTCGAGGCTGCCGTCCATGAGCCGGTCGAGGGTGTCGCCGAACGTCTCCGCGGTGCAGCCGGAGAGGTAGCCGACCGAGAACGACGGCTCGGAGTTCACGCCGAGCACGGGCGTCTTGTCGCGCACGGCGTGGGAGCAGCCGAGCACCATGCCGTCGCCGCCGACCGGGATGATCAGATCGTACCCGCGCACCGGCCCGTGTGGGATCGACTTGCGCGCGGTGAACTCGATGCCGCGCTCCTTCAGCGCGGCGCGCACGACCTTCTCGCTCGCGACGTGCTCCTCGTGGCCCTTCGCGATCCCCGCGACCGACGCGTCGCCCTCGTCGAGGAGGCGCCGGATGCGTCGCGAGTGGACGCGGCGGTCCTTCGAGATCTTCGTCAGTGCGGTCTGCTTGAGGACGACGAGCGCGCGCTTGAGTCTCACGGTTCGGCCTCCAGCATTCGCTTCAAACGAAACAGCGCGAGCTCGGTCTTGGCGTCTTGGATCTGGAGGTCGTCCCCGGTACCGCCGCGGTCGGCGAACGCGAGCGCGTCGCGCAGGGACATCGACAACAGCTCGGCGCCTTCCTCCATCGCGGAGCCGTCTCCGGGCGGCGCGAGGGGCCCGTCGAGTGCGCCGGGCTCGAGCTCGACGGCGACGATCGCGATGCGCTCGGTGAGGATGCCGGGGCTCGGGAAGAACCACCCACCGACCCGCTTCGCCTTGGCCGGCTCCGCGCGGATACCGGCTTCTTCGTAGAGCTCGCGGAGCGCGGCGAGCTCCGGGGCCTCGTCGCCTTCGATGATCCCCGCGACGCACTCGATCAGCGTGGCGCGGCCGAGGACGACGTGCGGTGGGTAGCGGACCTGTTCGCGGAGGAGGACGATCGTGTCGAGCGGATCCTCGGCGCGGAGGAACGCGATCACGCCGACCGCGTCCCGCCGGTGCGGCGAGCGGTCCACGTAGTCGACCACGAAGGTGTCGGTGCGCGTCCCGTCCGACAGCAGCGTCTTGATGCGGTGGCGGTGTCGCTTGAGGAAGCCGCTGAGCGGCGGCGAGATCGCGGAGAGGTCCTGGATGAGTTCCACGCCGACGGCGCGCGGAGGGCGCCCGCGATCGTCCGATGCCACGGCGCGGAAGCTAGCAGACCGTCTGCCCGGTCGCACGTAGCGGGTTGCCCGCGGGCGGGCGTCGTGGTGAACGACGCACCGATGTCGAAGGTGAAGACCGCGACGGTCCTCCTGCTCCTCGCGCTCGGCTGCAACAAGCGCGGCGCCGCGCCGGCCCCAGCGAACGCGGCGCCCGCGGCGCCGAAGATGATCCCGTACGCCGTGGAGGCGGAGGCGAAGACCTCGTCCACGAGCTGGTCGGTCGACGCGCCGCCCGGGCCGGCGGTCTGGGCGGACATCGACGTGGACGAGGGGACGTGGATGAGCGTCGACGTCAGCCCGGACGGTTCGACGATCGTCTTCGACCTGCTCGGCGACCTGTACACGATGCCGATCGGGGGCGGGGCGGCGAAGGCGATCACGAGCGGGATGTCGTGGGACATGCAGCCGCGGTTCGCGCCGGACGGCAAATCGATCGCGTTCATCAGCGATCGCTCCGGGAGCGACAACCTCTGGATCATGGCGCCGGACGGGAGCGATCCGAAGCAAGTCACGAAGGAGACGGAGATCGCGAGCCCGGCGTGGACACCGGACGGACAGTTCATCGCCGTGCGCAAGCACTTCACCACGCAGCGCTCGATCGGCGCCGGCGAGATCTGGCTCTACCACCGCACCGGGAGCGCCGGGCTGCAGATGACCAAGCGCAGCAACGACCAGAAGGATCTCGGCGAGCCCGCGTTCTCACCCGACGGCGCGCACCTGTACTTCTCGATGGACGCGACCCCCGGGAAGTACTTCGAGTACAACAAGGACCCGCACGCCGGCATCTACCTCATCAAGCGCATGGAGCGCGCGACGGGGCGCATCGAGACGTTCCGCTCCGGCGCGGGCGGCGCCATCGCCCCCACGCCCTCGCACGACGGCAAGCGCGTCGCGTTCGTGCGCCGCGACGGGCTCGATACCGTGCTCTTCGTCGACGACATCGAGTCAGGCGCGACCGAGCGCCTCTTCGCTGGCCTCGACCGTGACCTACAGGAGACGTGGGCGGTGCAGGGCGTCTATCCGCAGTTCGCGTGGACGCCGGACGACGCCGCGATCGTGATCTGGGGCGGCGGCAAGATCTGGCGCATCGACGTCGCGACGAAGGGAGCGAAGGTCATCCCGTTCCGCGTGAAGGACCGGCGCGAGATGCGGGCGGCGCTCCGCTTCCCGGTCGAGGTCCACCCGAAGAAGTTCGAGACGAAGATGCTCCGCGACGTCTCCGTGTCGCCGGACGGCAAGACCGCGGTGTACGTCGCGCTCGGGCGAATCTACGTACAGCCGCTCGACGGCGCGCCGCGCCCGCTCACCGACGGCAGGGCCCGCTTCGAGCAGCACCCGTCGTTCTCCCGGGACGGCAAGAGCGTGGTGTACACGACCTGGAGCGACGAAGCGCTCGGGGCGGTGCGGACCATCGGCGTCGACGGTCGCGGCGCGAGGACCCTCACCAAGACGCCCGGGCACTACGCCGATCCGGTCTTCACGCCGGACGGGACGCAGGTGGTGTTCGTGAAGCTCGGCGCGGGTTCGCTGCGCGCGCCGCGCTACGTGCGCGAGCCGGGGCTGTACGTCGTCCCGTCACGCGGAGGCGAAGCGTCGTTGGTGCGGCGCGGCGGCGAGGCGCCGCACTTCGGCGCGGACGGGCGGCGCGTGTTCTTCCGTTCGCAGACCGGGGAGGGCGAGGGCCTCCGGCACACGCTCTCGAGCATCGAGCTCGACGGGAGCGACGAGGTGCTGCACGTGAAGAGCCCGCTCGCCGCCGAGCTGCGCGTCTCCGACGACGGCGCGTGGATCGCGTTGCGCGAGAATTACCAGGCGTTCGTGGCGCCGTTCCCCGCGACGGGGCGCCCGATCGATCTGTCGGCGAAGGTGAAGAGCGTCCCGATCCAGAAGGTGAGCGACGACGCCGGCGCGTACATCCACTTCACCGGTGGCGGTCAGCGGGTCCACTGGTCGATGGGGCCGCTGCTCTTCACACGCGACCTCGCGGAGGCCTTCGCGAAGGAGCCGCCGAAGATCGAATCGGTGAAGCTCGGGTTCGAGGTGGAGTCGGACGTGCCGAGTGGGTCGCTCGCGTTGTCGGGGGGGCGCGTCGTGACGATGCGCGGCGACGAGATCATCGACGACGGCGTGGTGCTCATCCAGGACAACCGCATCGCGGCGATCGGGAAGAAGGGCGCGGTGAAGCTCCCGCCGAAGACGAAGGTCGTCGACTGCACCGGGACGACGATCGTGCCGGGTTTGATCGACGTGCATCATCACGGTCCGCAGGGCGGCGACGGCCTCATCCCGCAGCGCAACTGGGCGCTCTACGCGATGCTCGCCTTCGGGGTGACGACCGTCCACGACCCCTCGCACCAGACCCCGATCATCTTCTCGGCGGCCGAGCTCGCGCGCGCGGGGCGCATCGTCGCGCCGCGCATCTTCTCGACGGGCACGATCCTCTACGGCGCAGACTACCCGTTCAAAGCGCGCGTGGAGGACCTCGACGACGCGCGCGCGCACCTCGTCCGTATGAAGACCGTCGGTGCGTTCTCGGTGAAGAGCTACCGCCAGCCGAAGCGCACGCAGCGCCAACAGATCATCGCGGCGGCGCGCGAGAACGAGATGATGGTCGTGCCGGAGGGCGGCTCGATCTTCCACCACAACATGAACATGATCGTGGACGGGCACACCGGCATCGAACACGCCGTGCCGCTCGCGAATCTCTACGCGGACGTCGTGCAGCTGTGGTCGCAGAGCGAGACCGGCTACACGCCGACGACCGGCGTGGGGTACGGCGGCATCTGGGGCGAGAACTACTGGTACGCGAAGAGCGACGTCTTCGCGCACCCGCGCCTGTCGAAGTACGTGCCTCCGTACCTGCTCGTGCCGCGCTCGCGGCGCAGGATGTACGCGTCCGACGGGGACTGGAACCACGTGTCGATCGCGAAGAGTACGAAGAAGCTCCACGACGAGGGCGTCGGCGTGCAGATCGGCGCGCACGGGCAGCGCGAGGGGCTCGCCGTCCACTGGGAGATGCGGATGATGGTGCAGGGCGGGATGACGCCCCACGAGGCGCTCGCCGTCGCCACGCGCGAAGGCGCGGCCTACCTCGGGCTCGGGGACGTCGGGTCGATCGACATGGGCAAGCTCGCGGACCTCGCCGTGATCGAGGGCGACGTCCTGTCGGACATCCGCCGCTCCGAGGCCGTCCGCCAGGTGGTGATCAACGGGCGGCTCTACGACGCGAAGACGATGAACCAGCAGCACCCACAGGTCGTCGAACGCGCGCCGTTCTTCTGGGAGTGACGCGCCGACGCGGCGTGGCTTCGGGCGCGTGACGACGTAGGCTCGGCGCGCGTGCGAACGTTGGCCACTTGCGGGCTGCTCGCGGCGGCGCTGCTGTCCTGTCGACGGGGCGACGTCGAGGTCTTCCTGCCGATCGACGACGCCATCCGCTCCGCCGTCGTCGTCGCGTTCGTCGAGGACTCGCCGCAGGTGACCGCGTACGAACTCGGCGACGGGGTCCGCGCGCCGCTGCTCGATCCGTACGTCGGAAAGTACGCGGTCGACGTCACCGCGCTGCTCTACACCCAGCCGCTCGACGCGCTGGATCTCGCGCCGGGGCGCTTGGCCACCGTGTTCGAGGGCGGTCGCCCGGTGCCCGCGACCAGCGACGTCCGCACGACGATCGTGCGGGGCGAGAGCGTGACGGCCTGGGAGTCACGCAGCGACGCACCGGAGCGTGTGCGCGCGCTCCGAATCGCGGGCGAAGCGACGGAGTGCCTCGAGCAGGGCGGCTGCTACGACGTCGATGATCCCGAGGCCGCGCGCTGCGTCGTGCCGTGCCCGGAGCCGCGCGCTCCGATGCCCGCAGAAGCGGTCGTGATGCCGGCGCTCACGCCGTGTCCCGATGGCTGGACCGAGGCCGATCTCGGCGACGGCATCGTGGTCTGCGATCCCTTTCCGGCCGGCCGCAAGACAGATTGCGCGCGTGGGTCCGCGCACTTCCTCGGCGAGCGCGACTGCACGCCCATCGGCCCCGCGTGTCCGGCGGGGCGCTTCCCGACGGAGCTCCCGACCGGCACACCCGTCTACGTGGAGGCCGGCGCCAACGGGACCGGCACGGAGGCCGCGCCCTACGGGACGATCTCGGAGGCGCTCGCGGGCGCGGAGTCGGGGACGGTGGTGGTCGTCGCGGCCGGGCGCTACGCGGAGTCGTTCACCGTGCCGATCGGCGTGACGGTCTTCGGGGCGTGTACGTCCGGGACGACGATCGCGACGCGCGACACGATCGTGCTCGGCGGGACACTCGAGAACGTCTACCTCGAAGAGGCGCGCGTCCGCGTCGAGGCCGTCGCGAACCGCGCGACCCTGCGCAGCGTGGTGAGCGCGAACGCCGCGGGTGAGGCGATCCGTTCGTCGGAGGTCTCCGGACTGCTTCTCGAGGACGTGCTGGTCGCGGAGCCGGAGCGCGCGGGCGTCGTGGTGTGGGCCGGCTTCGCCACGGTTCGAAACGTCGTGGTGTGGGGCGCGACG
Organism: bacterium; assembly: GCA_030426505.1. GTDB lineage: Bacteria > Myxococcota > Kuafuiibacteriia > Kuafuiibacteriales > Kuafuiibacteriaceae > JAUHYN01. Next base: position 7,748 of record JAUHYN010000090.1, read on the forward strand.
AGTCACGGCTACGTCGCGAGCGACTCGACGCACGACATCGAGGATCTCGTGATCGACGGGACGCGACTGTCGGCCTCGAACGTCGCGCGCGGGATGGAGATCCAGAAGGACGCGGACGTGGAGGCGAGCCGTGTGTGGTTCGGCAACGGGCGCGACGCGGCGATGTTCGTCGACGCCTCGGAGGCGACGCTGTCCGACGTGGTCGTGGGCGAGACGGCGTCGATGGGCGCCGACTCCGCGAGCGGGCGCGGCGCGTTCGTGCAGAACGAAGCTCGACTCTTCATCGACCGCGGGTGGTTCCACGAGAACAGCGGGAGCGCGGTGCGCGTGCTGAACCGAGCGGCGGTGTCGATGCAGGACGCCGTGGTCTGGAAGACGCTCCCGCCTTCGAACGGCGGGAGCATTCACGCGGAGATGACGTCTCAGTCGCTGTCGCTCACGCGCGTGGCGGTGCTCGACGCGCCGTACCACGGCGTCCAGAACAATGGCCCGCTCATGCAGGCGACGGATCTGATCGTCCGGCGCACGGGGTCGACCGGAGAGCTCGACAAGTTCGGACACGGCGTTCTCGCGGCCGGCGACGTGACGATCCTGAGGGCCCACATCGCGGACGTGGACGGCGCGGGGATCGTCGCGGGGTCGGCGACGCGGCTCCTGCGCGTGGAAGACACGGTCATCGAACGCCCGAGTCGGCGGGGCTGTCGGCTCTGCACGGGGATCTGCACGCAGAACGCCGAGGAGGCCACGCTGGCGCGGGTCCGCGTCGCGGGCGCCGCGGGGCTCGCGATCGGGCAAGGCGAACTGATCGCCGGTCGGGTGGTCGCGCAGGACATCGTGGTGCGCGACGTGGGAAGGATCGAGTGCGATCACTCCGTGTCCTCACCGTCGCTCGGACTCGGCGACGGCGTCGTGACGCGCGGTGTGTTGGATCTCCGCCGGTTCGAGATCGAGGGCTGCTCGAACGCGGGGCTCAGCGTCGGCGCCGGAGACGATCCGTCGCGGGTGATCGTCCGCGACGGGTTCGTCCACCACAACGACATCGGACTGATGCTGCTGTTCGGGCCGCCCCGCGACGCCAACGTACTCACGCGCGTACGCCTCGAGGACAACCGCGTCGCCATCGACACGCCTTAGGCGTGCATCGGAACCGTCCGTGAAAACGCGTCCGCGCCGGCGTCGAGATCCGTGTTGACAAATCGATAAGCGATTGCTTATGGATTAATCATGCAGCGCGTGGCGGTGACGGAGGACCGGATCTTCCAGGCGCTCGCCGACCCGAGTCGGCGCGCGATCTTCGAGTCGCTCACGCGCGGCGAGGCGGCGGTGAAGGAGCTGACGTCGCGCTTCGAGATCTCGCAGCCCGCGGTGTCGCAGCACCTCGCCACGTTGCGCGAGGCCGGGTTGGTGCGCGGGCGTCGCGAGGGGCGCCGCGTCTACTACCGGGTGGAGCCGAGCGGGCTGAAGCCGCTCGTGGATTGGATCGCGCACTACAAGGCGTTCTGGGCGGAGCACGTGGATCGCCTCGAGCGCCTGCTGGAGACCATGGACGAATGAGCCTCATCGACAAGACCGCGCCGTCGCAGACGGACGCCATCGAGTTCGAGATCGAACTGAAGCACCCACCTCAGAAGGTGTGGCGCGCACTGACGGATCCGGCGCTGCTCTCCGAGTGGCTCCTGCCCGTGGTGGACCTGTCGTTGGAGCCGGGCGCGAAGTTCGCGTTCCAGGCGCCGCCGCAGCCGGACTGGGACGGCGCCGTGCAGTGCCGGTGCCTCGAGATCGAGCGGCACAAGAAGTTGAGTTGGCAATGGGTCGTGGGCGCGCTCGACACGGTCGTGACGTTCTCGCTCACGCCGACCGGCGGCGGGACGCGGCTCGAGATCGTGCAGTCCGGTTTCGCAGAGGATCAGAAGAAGAACTTCGGCGGTGCGCGCTACGGCTGGAGGATGATGGGGCAGCGTCTGATCGACCTGCTCGGGAGTGTCGAATGAACGTCTTGTTGTGGGTCTTGCAGGCCCTGCTCGCGATTCACACGGCGATGGGCGCGGTGTGGAAGTTCACCAACTCCGAACAGACCGTGCCTTCGCTGAGCGCGATCCCGCACGGTGCGTGGCTCGCGTTGAGCGTGGTCGAGCTGTTGGTCGCGGTCGCGTTGATCGCGCCGGCGGCGAGTCGGTCTCTGAGCAACCTCGTCCCGATCGCGGCGGGGTGCCTCGTCGCCGAGATGCTCCTTTTCACGGTGGTGCATTTGTCGTCCGGCGACGGGAATCACGGCCAGATGATCTACTGGCTCGTCGTGGCCGCGCTGTGCGCCTTCGTCTTGTACGGGCGCTTCGCCCTCGAGTCGCACTGAACCCCGCGCTCGAGCGCATCCTCGAAAACATCGCACGACGCGGGGAAGGTTTCGCGGCCAGCGGCTACTCATCGTCTGGAGTCTGCCCTTGGTCCTCGCCCCCTCGTCGCGCGGTGCCGTACTCGCACTCGCGCTCGTCCTCATCGCTTGCGACGCGCAGCCGTCGCTGAAGGCGTCGCCGAACGCGTTCGACGCGCGCGCGATCCTCGCCGAGCACTGCTTCGGTTGTCACGGCCTCGACGCCCCCGCGCGCGGCGCGGGGCTGCGGCTCGACACCGAGGCGGGCCTGTTCACCGAGCGCCCGGGCGGGCGCGCGCCGGTCGTCCCCGGGCGGCCGGAGGCGAGCTTGTTGATCGACCGCGTCACGCGGTCGGACGCGTCGCGGATGCCGCCCGTCGCCGAGGGCCCCGCATTGAGCGCGGCCGACGTCGCGACGTTGACTGCGTGGATTCGCGCCGGCGCGCCGTGGACGGAGCACTGGGCGTTCCTCCCGATCGTTCGGCCCGAAGTGCCCGACGGCGCCGCGCACCCGGTCGATGCATTCGTGCAGGAGGCGTTGCAGGCCCGAGGGCTCGAAATCGGCGTGCCCGCCGCGCCCGAGAAGTTGCTCAGGCGCGTGACGCTCGATCTCACCGGGCTCCCGCCGACGCCCGAAGCGCTCGACGCGTTCACGGCCGACCCGACGCCTCAGCGCTTGAGCGCCGCGGTCGACGCGCTCTTCGCTTCGCCGCGCTACGGCGAGCACATGGCGGTGCATTGGTTGGACGCCGCGCGCTACGGCGACACGAACGGCCTGCACGTCGACGCGTACCGCCCGATGTGGGCGTACCGCGACTGGGTCATCGACGCGTTCAACGCGAACCTCCCCTACGACAGGTTCACGGTGCTGCAGCTCGCCGGGGATCTGTTGCCGGGCACGGACGCGGCGGATGAGGTCGCGACGGGGTTCTCTCGGTTGCATCCGCTCTCGGTCGAGGTCGGGCGCATCGCCGACGAGTACCGAGCGATCTATGTCGCGGATCAGGTCGACACGTTCGCGGCGGCGTGGATGGGGCTGACGGTCGGCTGCGCGCGGTGCCACGACCACAAGTTCGATCCGATCCGACAGGCTGAGTACTACCAGCTCTTCGACTGCTTCAACCGCGCCGAGCGCGACATCGGCGGCGACGAACACGCGCCGCGGGTGTCGGTGCCGAGCAAGCTGGTCTCGGCGAATCGCGAGGCGATGCGCGTCGAGCGTGACGACCTCTCGCGTCGGATCGAAGCGCGCCTCGACGCCGAGGCGCTCGAAGCCTGGGCGCGCGAGGCCGCCGAAGCCCCGGCGCCGCGCTTCGTGGTCGCGACGCCGGTGAAGGCCGAGGCGGAGAACGCGACGATGCAGATCCACGAGGACGGCGTAGTGCAGGCCGGCGCGCCGACGAACGGGCACGAGACGTACACCCTCGCGTTCGGCGATCTCCCCGACGCGCTCCGTGCCTTGCGGATCGAAGCGGTGGCGGGGCCGGGCGCCCCGCGCGGAGGGACGGGCTGGTCGCCGGACGGAGGCTTCGTGCTCACCGAAGTCGAGGTCTGGCTCGACGCGCCCGATGGGCGGACGCGCCTCGAGTGGGCTCGCGTGGAGGCGGACAACGAGTCGCCGGGGCTCGCGGCGTACGACGCGGTCGACGGCGACGGGCGGAGCGGGTGGGGCGTCGACGCGCCCGGGCCGAATGGCCCCGAGGACCGCGCGCTGACGCTCATCCCCACGCGAGCGGTGGACGTCCCCGAGGGCGCGCAGCTCGTGGTGCGGTTGCACCAGCGCCGCGGAGGAGGGCACACGCTCGCTCGCGTTCGCCTGAAGGTGTCGTCGGATGCCTCGTCGAGGTACGGCGAAGCGGCGCGGCGCGCGATCGGGTCGGGCGAGCGGGGCGCCGAAGTGCGCGAGGCGTATCTGCGGTTCGGCGCGCCCGAGGCGCTCGCGGCCGACGCGCTTCGCCGGGACGCGTTGGCGCGCGCGCTCGCGGACGACGAGGTCCCGACGACGATGGTGATGCGGCTCGACGTCGACACCGCCACACGGGCGAAACGCGCCGTCGGCCGCTCGCTGATGCCCTTGTCCTTCGCGACCATCCGTAGCGTCGCCCCCGGGAGGATGTCGTCGAAGTCGCCGCGCGCGACGCACGTCCTCGCGCGGGGTGACTACCGCTCCCTCGGAGACGAGGTGACGTGCGACGTGCCGGCGATCTTCCCTCCGATGCGCGGCTCGAAGGATCGCCTCGGGCTCGCCGAGTGGTTGGTCTCCGACGAACACCCGCTGACGGCGCGCGTGGCGGCCAACCGAATCTGGACGATGTTGATCGGTCGGGGGCTCGTCCGCACGCACGAGGACTTCGGTACGCGCGGTGACGCCGCGACGCACCCCGCGCTCCTCGACTGGCTCGCGCGTGAGTTGATCGACTCCGGGTGGGATCTGCAGCACCTCATCCGGACGATCGTCACGAGCCGCACGTACCAGCAGAGCTCGTACGTCACGGAGGCGCAGCTCGAAGTGGACCCCGACAACCGCTGGCTCGCGCGCGCGCCGACGGTGCGCCTCACCGCCGAGACGATACGCGACCAGGCGCTCGCGGTGAGTGGGCTCTTGGTGGAGCGCCTCGGCGGGCCACCCGCGTTCCCGTATCAGCCGCCCGGGATGTGGCTGGAGTTGAACGCGCAACACGTCCACGCCGAAGGCTACTCGGCCGACACCGGCGCGAACCGCTACCGTCGGAGCGTCTACACGATCTGGAAGTCCACGCTCCCGCCGCCGCTGCTCCGCACGTTGGGTGCGCCGAGTCGCCAGGTCGCGACACTGCAGCGGCGCGCCGAGACGACGGCGCTCTCCGCGCTCGCGCAGCTCGACGCGCCGGTGCTCGTGGAGTCCGCGCGGCACCTCGCGGAGCGGATGATGCGTGCGTCGCCCGAGCTCGACGCTCGAATCGCGTACGGCTTCCGCCTCGTGACCTCGCGTCGCCCGGACGCGGCCGAGATTGCCGTCCTCCGCGAGCTCTTCGCCGCGACGAAGGCGAGCGACGACGACGACCGTGCGCGTCGGCGCCTCGCGGTGGGAGCGTCGGGGCGTGACCGCGCGTTGCCGCTCGCGGACCACGCGGCGATGACGACCGTCGCACGCGCGATCCTCAACCTCACGGAAGCCTCGTTGAAGGAGTAGCTCGATGATCCCGTTCGGACCCACGTCCCGCCGTCGCTTCCTCCAAGGCCTCGGCGCCGCCGCGCTCGCGACGCCGCTGTCCCGCATCGCGCGCGCCGCCGGTGGCGCGCCGCACCACGCGCCCACGGCGAAGCGAGTCATCTGGTTGTTCCAGGCGGGCGGCCCCTCGCAGCTCGACCTCTTCGATCACAAGCCGGACGTCGATCGGTGGCACGGCGAGCCGCTCCCGGAGTCGGTCCTCGCGAAGGCGCGCCAGACGACGATGTCGTCCGGGCAGTCGTCGTTCGTGATCACGCGGTCGCCGTTCGCGTTTCGACAGCACGGTGACTCCGGCGCGTGGGTCAGCGAGCTGCTCCCGCACACGGCGCGCATCGCCGGCACGGCGCGGCTGGACGGCGTCGACCTGTGCACCCTGACCGAACGCGACTGGCGACGGGTGCGCGGCGCGGCGGTAGCCGCGGTGTTCCAGGAACCGCACGCCAGTCTCAACCCGGTGATTCGAGTAGGCCGCCAGATCGGTGCCGTCTGC
>JAUHYN010000091.1 GCA_030426505.1 bacterium
CCTCGAGGCCGTCGCGCAGATCGCGACCTCGGTCCACGCCAACAGCGGCGACGTCTTCGTGCGCGAGGGCGCCATGGGGCAGGACCTGTTCGTCATCACCGCGGGCAAGGTGCTCATCCGCCGCAAGGCGCGCGTGATCGCGGAGCTCGGGCCGCGCGAGGTCGTGGGGGAGATGGCGGTGCTCGACCGTCAGCCGCGCTCCGCGGACGCCATCGCGCACGGGGCGGTCGAGATGCTGCGCATCCAAGGGGCCGATCTCGTCCGCATCCTCGACGAGCGCCCGGCCGTCGCGCGCGCGATCATCCGCGTGCTCACGCAGCGCCTCCGCGACAGCGGCACGCGGCAGGATCGCGTCGACCAACTCATCCGCGCGTATCGCGTCCGCGGTCACCTGATCGCGCAGCTCGATCCGCTCGGGTTGCCGTCGGACATCTACCCGGAGCTCAACCCCGCGTTCTACGGGTTCGGGCAGGCCGACCTCGACATGGTCTTCTCCAGTACGACCATCCCGGGGACCACGGTGCTCGCGCTGCGCGACATCATCGGCCACCTCAGGAAGACGTACTGCCGATCGATCGGCGTGCAGTACATGCACATCGACGACATCGAAGTGAAGATGTGGCTGCAGGACCGGATGGAGGCCACGCAGAACAGCGTGAAGCTCTCGCGGGACGAGCAGATCGATATCCTCACGAAGCTCACGGACGCCGAGGTCTTCGAGCAGTTCATCCACCGCAAGTTCGTCGGCGCGAAGCGCTTCTCGCTCGAGGGCGCGGAGTCGCTCATCCCGCTCCTCGATCTCGCGATCGAGCGGGCCGGCGCGCTCGGCGTGGACGAGGTCGTCATCGGGATGGCGCACCGCGGGCGGCTGAACGTCCTCGCGAACATCCTCGGCAAGGACCCTCGGCAGATCTTCCGCGAGTTCGACGACAAGAACCCCGACCGGATGCTCGGCCGCGGCGACGTGAAGTATCACCTCGGCTTCTCCGCGGACCGCATGACGAAGAGCGGACAGTCGGTCCACGTCTCGCTCACGTTCAACCCGTCGCACCTCGAGTTCGTGAGCCCGGTGGTGCTCGGGCGCGTGCGCGCGAAGCAGGATCGCTTCGGCGACACGTCGCGCTCGAAGGGGATGGGCATCGTCATCCACGGCGACGCGGCGGTCGCCGGGCAGGGCGTCGTGCAGGAGACCTTCAACCTCTCGGAGCTCTCCGGCTACCGCACGGGCGGCACGCTCCACATCATCGTGAACAACCAGATCGGCTTCACGACGACGCCCGGCGAGGGGCGCTCGACGCAGTACGCGACGGACATCGCGAAGATGCTCCAGATCCCGATCTTCCACGTGAACGGTGAGCACCCGGAGGCGGTGGCGCAGGCGATTCGACTGGCGATGGCGTTCCGTGAGGAGTTCTCGAAGGACGTCGTCATCGACATGTACTGCTACCGTCGGTACGGCCACAACGAGGGCGACGAGCCGGCGTTCACGCAGCCGCTGCTCTACAAGACGATCCGCAAGCGCAAGTCGGTGCGCGAGGGCTACCTCGACAACCTCTTCGCGCTCGGCGAGGTCACATCGGAGGAGGCGGACCGCATCGCGGTCGAGCGCCGCGAGCGCTACGAGCGGGCGCTCGGCGCGGCGCGCTCCGAAGAGTTCGACACGATCGACATCAGCTCCGGACAGGGGTGGTGGCGCTCCTTCCGCGGCGGCGACGACGCCGACGTGCCGGACGTCGACACCGGCGTCTCGCGCGAGGTGCTCGCGGACCTCATGGGGCGGCTCACCGAGATCCCCGAGAGCTTCACGGCGCACCCGAAGATCGAGAAGCTCCTCGAGGGGCGCGCCGCGATGGGGCGCGGCGAGACCCCGCTCGACTGGGGCGGCGCGGAGGCGCTCGCGATGGCGTCGCTCCTCGCGGAGGGCACGCGCGTGCGGCTCTCCGGCCAGGACGCCCAGCGCGGGACGTTCTCGCACCGGCACGCGGTGCTGCACGACGTCGACAACGGCAACCGGCACATCCCGCTGAAGTTCGTGGCGCCGGAGCAGGGGCCGTTCGACGTCTACAACTCGCCGCTGTCGGAGATCGCGGTGCTCGGGTTCGAGTACGGCTTCAGCCTCGACTATCCGGACGCGCTGGTGATCTGGGAGGCGCAGTTCGGCGACTTCGCGAACGTCGCGCAGGTGATCATCGATCAGTTCATCTCGAGCGGCGAGGACAAGTGGCGGCGGATGACGGGGCTAGTGCTGCTCCTGCCGCACGGCTTCGAGGGGCAGGGGCCGGAGCACTCCAGCGCGCGCCTCGAGCGGTTCCTCACGGCGTCGGCGGAAGACAACATGCAGATCGTCAACGCGACGACGCCCGCGCAGATCTTCCACCTGTTGCGGCGCCAGGTCGTGCGGCCGCTGCGCAAGCCGTTGGTGGTGATGTCGCCGAAGAGCCTGTTGCGTCACCCGCGCGCGACGTCGTCGCTCGAGGAGCTGACGACGGGGACCTTCAAGCGCGTGATCGGCGAGGTCGACGATCGGGTGAAGGGCCCGGCGCGGCGTGTGCTGCTGACGAGCGGGAAGGTGTACTACGACCTCGTGCAGGCGCGGGAGGACAAGGGCGCGTGGGACGTCCCGATCGTGCGCCTCGAACAGTACTACCCGCTCGACGAGGCGGCGTTGGCGGCGGCGCTCGAGCCGTGGGGCGACGCGCCGGTCGTGTGGGTCCAGGAAGAGCCGAGGAACATGGGCGCGTGGAGCTTCCTGCGCCTCACCTACGGCGAGTCGATTCTCGGGCGCTCGCTCTCGGGCGTCCACCGCGCGGCCTCGGCCAGCCCGGCGACGGGCTCGGCGGCGGCGCACAAAATGGAACAGGGCATGCTGATGGAGCACGCCTTTGGAGCGAAGTAGATGGCCATCGAACTGAAGATCCCGTCGGCCGGTGAGTCGATCACCGAAGTGACGATCGCGGAGTGGGTGAAGGACGTCGGGAGCGCGGCGAAGCTGGACGAGACCGTGGCGGTCATCGAGACCGACAAGGCGAACGTCGATCTCGTGGCGCCGGTGGCCGGGACCATCACGAAGATCCTGAAGAACGCGGGGGACGTCGCCGCGGTCGGGGAGGTCGTGGGGTACATGGAGGCGGGCTCCGGCGGCGGGGGTTCGGGAGCGGACGCGAAGGCGAGCTCGGGCTCGGAGGGCTCGTCGAGCTCCGATGGGAACGGATCGAGCTCGGGCTCGGAGGCCTCGGGCTCAGAGGGCTCCGATGCGAAGACCCGATCGGACTCGGGCTCCGGCGGCTCGTCGGACTCCGACGCGCAGGCTTCGTCGGGCTCCGACGCGCAGGCTCGCTCGGGCTCCGACGCGCAGGCTCGCTCGGGCTCGGATTCGGACGGTTCGTCGGGCTCCGATGCCGAGGCCCGATCGTCCTCGGGCTCGGGCTCGGGACCTGCGGCGCCCCGCGCCGCAGCCGGCGCGGTGACCACCACCATCCCGTCCTCCGCCTCCGACGCTCCGGTCGCGCCCGAGACCTCCGCGCGCGCCGGGAGCGGCGAGGTGCAGGCGTCGCCGGCGGTGCGGCGGGCGTTGCGGGAGCGCGGGATCGACGGGGCGTCGCTCAAGCCGAACGGCGGGCGCGTCACGATGGACGACCTCGTCGGCGATCGCGAGAAGGTCCAGGCGCCGCCGCAGCCGGGGCCGCGGACGGAGGAGCGCGTGCGGATGACGCGGATGCGCTCGCGGATCGCGGAGCGGTTGGTGGGCGCGCAGCAGGAAGCGGCGCTGCTGACCACGTTCAACGAGATCGACATGACCGAGGTGATGTCGTTGAGGAAGCAGTATCAGCCGCAGTTCGTGGAGCGGCACGGCATCAAGCTGGGCTTCATGTCGTTCTTCGTGAAGGCCGCGATCGAGGCGCTCAAGGCGTTCCCGGCGATCAACGCGTACATCGACGGCGACGAGATCGTGTACCACGACTACTACGACGTCGGCGTCGCGGTCGGCGGCGGGCGCGGGCTCGTGGTGCCGGTCATTCGCGACGCGGAGCGGCTGTCGTTCGCGCAGGTCGAGAAGACGATCGCGGACTTCGGTCAGCGCGCGAAGGCGAACAAGCTCTCGATCGACGAGCTGCAGGGCGGCACCTTCACGATCAGTAACGGCGGCGTGTACGGCTCGCTGATGTCGACGCCGATCGTGAACCCGCCGCAGAGCGGGATCCTCGGGATGCACGCGATCCAGGAGCGCCCGGTCGCGCGCGACGGGCAGGTCGTGGTGCGGCCGATGATGTACGTGGCGCTCACGTACGATCACCGCCTCGTCGACGGCCGTGAAGCGGTCACCTTCCTCGTGAAGATCAAAGACCTCGTCGAGAACCCGACGCGTCTGCTCCTCGAAGTATGAGGCGGCTCGCGGCGATCGTCGTCGGCCTCGCGCCCTCGGTGGCGTGGGCCGTGCCGGGTCCCGACTCGGTGGCGATCGTCGCGAACGCGAACGTCGAAGGGAGCGTCCGGCTCGCCGAGCGGTACCGCGCGGCGCGCGGCGTCCCGCGCGATCGCGTCTGCGCGCTCGACCTCGCCGAGACGCACACCATCCCGCTCGCGGACTTCCGCGAAGATCTCGAGGCGCCGCTCCTCGCGTGCCTCGGCGACACGTGGGCGGACATCGACACGATCGTCCTCGTGCGCGGTGTCCCGCAGCGCGTGACGTTGCCCGGCGGGCGCGCGTCGCTCGCGGCGGTGCTCGCGGTGAGCGGCTCCAAGACCTCGACGGGCGCGGACTTCATCGGGCAGCCGCCCGGCATGCAGGTCTCGTGCGGCGGGAACCCGTGCCTGTCCGGCGCGTGGGCGAATCCTTACCGCGGCGGCCCGTTCGAGCCCGGTTTCACCGAGACGCGGCAAGGCGTGGCGTGGTCGCTCAGGTTGGTGACCGCGCTCGACGGCCGCAGCGACGCCGACGTGGAGCGCCTCATCGCGAGCGCGACCACCGCCGACGCGCTCGGCGGCGCCGACGGCGAGTTCATGTTGATGGACGGCGCCGACAACGCGCGCGGCGTGCTCGATCGCGAGTACGCGGCGGTCGTCGCCGCGCTGAACGCGCGCGGGTTCGACGACGTCTCGCGGCCCGCCTTCTCGCGCGACGAGACCGGGCACGACCTCGCGGCGTTCTTCGTGGGGACGGCCGCGCTCGACACGACGATCGAGGGCAACACGTTCCGGCCGGGCGCGATCGTCGACAACCTCACGAGCCTCGGCGCGGTGCCTCCCAACTTCGCGGCGCCCGAGGACGAGCGACAGGTCTCGATCGCGCGCTGGGTCGCGCGCGGCGTCGCGGGCGTCCACGGCGCGACGGACGAGCCGCTCAACAACTGCTTCCCGTCGCGGCAGCTCCTCGTCGACTACGTCGACGGCTACACGCTCGCCGAGGCGTACCTCGGGCGGATGCCGTTCGTGTACTGGCGCAACCTGGTGCTCGGCGACCCGATGACCGCGCCGTACGCGGAGCGCCCCGTGGTGGAGTTCGTCGCGATCGAGGACGGCGCTACGGTGACCGGGGCGGTGGAGCTCGGCGTCGTGGTGACGCCCGCGCCCGGCGCGCCGGTCGAGTCACTCACGCTCTACGTGAACGGCGCGCGCGTCGAGCGCACGAACGAGGCGTTCATCGCGCGGTGCCAGACCTGGGACGCCGAGGGCGAGACGCACCTCCTCGCCGTCGCCCAGAACGTAGACGCCCCACGCACGAAGGGGTGGGCGTCGATCACGATCGACGTGACCGCCGGCCGCGAGGACTGCACCTCGACCCCGGACGCCGGCGTGGTGGACGCGGGCTCTGCACGGGACGGCGGCGCGGCTGAGCCCACGCGCGACGCGGGCCCCGCCGAAGCGCCGCCACCCCTCGAGGAGGCGGGCTGCGCTTGCTCGAGCGCGGAGGGCGAGAGCGGAGGCGTCGGCGTGTTGGTCGCGGCGCTCGCGTTCGTCGTCGGCGGGCGTCGGAGGCGGCGGTCAGTGGGAGCCCGCAGCAAATAGCTTCCAGTCCGCAGCAAGATCTCCCGAGCGCATCAGGCGCTGAAGCGTCGCACCGAGGAGCTGCCGGCTGAGAGCTAGACCATTACGGTCCTCGCTTCACGAGGACCTTGGCACAGTCCTCGGACCGACCGCTTTCGCGCTCGGCCTCAGCCTAGCCGTCGCAGCTCGCTCCGCGAAGATCGAGCCTCGCGGGTCGAAGCTCTGAGCTGCCCGCTGCAAACTGCAAGCTACAAGCTACCGCGCCACGCGCCTCCGCCGCGCCGAGCGGGCCCACGCGTGGCGCTTCGCCGCGTTGCGCTTGGTGGCGGCGTCGATGCGCGCGCCCCACTTCGTCCCGATCGTGCCGCGCTTGCTGCGCGTGATCGCGTAGCCGTGTTCGAGGACGCCGAACGGGGCGCCGACCTCGTCGAGGTGATCGAAGCGGGCGCCCGGGACGTTCTCGGCGTCGAACCAGGTCGGGAACACGAAGTCGCTGACGCTCACCATCCGGCCGCCCGCGCGGATGCGGTAGTACCGCGCTTGGACCGGGTCGCACGGCTCGTACGCCCACGACACGCCGGAGGCGTCCTCCGCCCAGAGGTTCACGTCGGGGTCGACGAACGCCTCGATGACCTCGTGCGAGAGGATCACCGACAGCGACAGGCCCGGCCCGAGGAGGCTGCCGCCCTCGCGCTCGATCATGGCCCAGAAGACGCGCCCCCAGCGCCGGCCCTGTTCGTCCTCGGCGTGGTACCCCAAGGGCTGATCCTCGATGTCATCGAGCTCCGTGTGATCGTCGGCGATGACCAGCGGCATGCTCGTGCTCGGCACACGCGCGCGCGACGCGTACAGCTTCACCGGCCAGGGCCGCCGCTCGTAAGCCGGCGCGACGTCGCGCTCGAGTTGGATCGCGCACGCCTCGACCATGGCCCGGGCGTCCCGGGTCGTGACGTGTTTCGACTCGTTGACGACCGCGATGATCACGGTCGGCGACGCTACCAACGATTGCGGCTAGGGGTCAGATGATGCGGCCCGGTTGCGGTCGGTCGAGCATCGCGTCGCGCTCGGCGACGGGCGCCTCGCCGCGCTCGAGGTAGGCCATCAGCACGTCGAGGCGGTCCTGGCCCCAGAAGAGGAGGCCGTCGACCTCGAACGTCGGGACGCCCCAGCCGCCGAGGTCGAGGAGCGCCTTCGTGTTCGCCTTCAGCGCCGCGCGGACGTCCCGGGTGGTGGCGACCTCCTCTGGGTCGTGCTCGACGCCGACCTCCGCGAGGATCCGGCGCAGCACCGCGAGGTCGTCGAGGGCCTCGCCCGCCCCCCAAGCGGCGGCGAAGTAGGCCGTGGTGAGGTCGGCGCGCAGCTTCGGATCCTCGACGGCGCACACCGAGCGGAGCGCGTACACCGAGTTGAACGGGTGGGTCGGCGGCCCCTCCAGGGGGAGCTCGAGGTGCCGCGCGAGCATCAGGACGTCCATCAGCTGGTGTTTGCGGCGGTGCGGGATCTCGCCGGGACCCTTCGTGCCGAGCTTCCCGAGGATCGACCCGAACGTGACCGGCACGTAGTCGAGCTCGATCGTGTCGTAGGGCGCCCTCCGCACGAGTTGGCTCGCGAGGTAGCTGTAGGGCGAGATGAAGTCGAAGTAGAAGCGTACGCGGGCCATCTGGATCTGACGGGGGGCGTTCTTGCATCATCGATCGTACGGGAGGCAAGCGACACGTCGTTCTTCGTCTTTCAGAGTGACTACGCCGACGAGGCGTACGCACGCATCGCTTGGGAGCTCGTGCTCGAGCTCACCAAGACGTTCTTCGCGCGCACGCTCTCGGGCGCGGTCGACGGACGCTCCGTCCGGATCGACGGCAAGAAGGACGGCCGCCTCGAGAAGATCGTCGTCGAGGGCGGCCCGGAGTTCTTCAAGGACCTCACCATCCACCCCATCTCGCCCGCCGCGCCGTTCCGCGGCCTGCAGACCAGCGACGAGGGCTTCGACGCGCGCGTCTTCGTGATGGGCCCCGAGGCCGCGACGCTGTCGCTCCTCGACCACGAGGCGCGCGCCGCGATCGTCGACGTGATCGTGAAGGGCGGGGCGTCGGTCGCGCACCGCGAAGTGCGACTCGAGGAGGGCTCCGCGCGGATGTTGCGCGGCCGGCTCTCCGGAGAGATCGACGGGAAGGCCGTCGCGAAGTTCGTGCGCCGAATGCTCGATCTCGCGCGCGTGCTCAGCGACGTGCGGCCGGTCGTCGAGCGCCTCGCGCGCAACGTGCGGCAGGACGAGCGCGTCGCCGTGCGCCGCAAGAACCTCGGCCTGATGACGACGTACCACGCCGACGACGTCGAGACGCGGCGCGCGGCGCGCGTCGTCCTCGGACACTTCGACTTCGAGCTCCGGCTCGACGCAGCGACGTTCCTCGCGTCGATCGATTCGACGGACCTCGCCCACGTGGAGGCGATCTATCGCGCCGAGCGCGCGCCGATGCGCATCCGACTCACCGCGCTCGGCCGCTTGCTCTCGTCGCTCGACGAGGCGCCGCGCGCGGAGACGCTGACGAAGGTGCTCCGCCACGACGAGGGCCCCGCGCGCCTCTTCGCGCTCGACTTCGCGCGGCGTCACCGCATCCACCTGTCGGAGTCGGTGGTGCGCTACCTGTTCGACCGCGACGACGAGAAGACGGTCGCGGCGACGTGCCGGTGGGTCGCGGGCATCCACGCGGCGCCGGAGCTGTCGGCCTACGAGAAGCACCTGTTCCGGACGCTCCGCTACTCCGCGCTGGAGGCGAAGCTCGCCGCGGCCGACGCGCTCGCGGTGGTCGGCAGCCGCGACGCCGTGCCCGAGCTGAGGCGCGTGCTCAACGGGTTGGTCGACGCGACGCTGCGCACGCGCGCGGAGGACGCCCTGTCGCGGATCCAGTCGCGCCTCGCGCACGCGCCGGGCGGCCTGTCGCTCGCCGACGAGGCGAAGGGCTCGGGCGCCGTGAGCTTGACCAAAGAGACCGGCGCGTTGTCCGTTCCGATCGAGGGTCAGAAGTGATCGACATCGGCGTGAATCTCACCAACCGGCGCTTCGCCCAAGACCTCGACGCGGTGCTCGCGCGCGCCGAGGAGCGCGGCGTGGACCGCGTGGTGATCACGGGGACGAGCGTCGCCGCCAGCCGCGACGCCGCGGACCTCGCGGACGCGCGCGCGCAGTACGCGACGGCCGGCGTCCACCCGCACGACGCGAAGTCCTGCGACGACACCACGCTGGACGTCCTCGCGTCGCTCGCCTCGCGCGAGCGCGTGGTGGCGATCGGCGAGTGCGGCCTCGACTTCGATCGAGACTTCTCCCCTCGGCCCGTTCAGGAGAAGTGGTTCGCGGCGCAGCTCGAGCTGGCGGCGCGCCTCGGCCTCCCGGTGTTCCTGCACGAGCGCGCGGCGCACGCGCGCTTCGTCGAGATCCTGCGCGAGCACCGGGACGGCCTGGTCGGCGCGGTCATCCACTGCTTCACGGGGACGCGCGCGGAACTCACCGCTTACCTCGATTTGGATCTGCACGTCGGCATCACCGGGTGGATCTGCGACGAGCGCCGCGGCACGCACCTCGTCGACGACGTGAAGCTGATCCCCGCCGGGCGCCTCATGATCGAGACGGACGCCCCGTACCTCTTCCCCCGCACGATGCGCCCGCGGCCGAAGGGCGGGCGCAACGAACCCGCGTTCCTGACCTACGTTCGCGACGCCGTCGCCGAGGCGCGCGGCGAGTCGCCCGAAGAGGTCGGGGCCCACACCACCGAGACGGCCGAGCGATTCTTCGGACTCGCGCCGGTCGACGGAGCCCGAGGCGCTCGATGAAGAAGCTCGCATTCCTGTCCTGGATCCTGCTCGTCGCTGCTTGCGGGGACGACGGCGTCGACGAACACGTCCTCGACCCGTTGATGCATGCGACCTGCGAGTCCGCCTACGAGCTGGAGCTCGAGACGGGGCGGCGCGAGCGGGTGGAGACGAACACGACGGGGCTCGAGCCAACGATGGAGTCCTGCCCGTTCGGAGACGTCGCGACGTTCGTCTCGATGCCGCACGCGGTCGGCGAGATCTCGTATTACGCGAACACGCCGACGTACTACTTCGTTTCGGAATGCACGGGCGAGCCGACGTCGTTGGCGTGGGCCGAGAGCGAGAGCGGGGCGCCGCTGCTGGTCAGCGTGCGCGGCCACACCAAGACCCGGAAGTTCGAGGACGAGCACATCATCTTCATGCGGTGCCAACCGCCGGACACGATCCGCTACCTCGAAATGTGGATCGGCGACGAGACCGGTTGGGAGCGCTGACGCGCGTCACGCGCCGTCCACGACCGCCCACAGCGCGTCGCCTTCGAGGACGGCCTCGAGCGGCGCGCGGTCGCACGCCACGCGGTGAATCGCGGACGCGAGGGACTCGATCGGGATAGGACGGTACTTCGCGAGGCCGAGCGCGCGGGTGAGCGTCCCCATGCCGGGGGGCGCGCGGTGTCCTTCGCCGTCGAAGGCGGACGGGCGGAAGATCGTCCACGGGATACCGCACTCGCGGACGATGCGTTCGGCCTCCGCCTTCGCCTGGAGGTACGCGCCCATCGGGCGGCCCGCGCCCACGGAGCTGAGCAGGACGACGTGGTCCACCTTCGTGCCGCGCGCCGCCTCGACGAGTTGGCGCGTGGTGCCGATGTCGCTGGACGCGTACGTGTCGCCGGACGCGAAGCGCTTTCGCATCGTGCCGATCAGTTGGACGACGGTGGTGCAGTCGGCGAGCGCGGCGTGCAGTGCGTCCCGATCACCGAGGTCGAGGACGGCCGCGCCTTCGGGCGCGCCGTCGCGCGCGGCGGTCTGGGGCCTGAAGTGCGGGACGAGGTGTGGGCCGTCGTGGAGGCGGCGGAGGGTGCGGCCGGTGGCGCCGTTGGCGCCGGCGATGAAGATCCTACGGGCGGGGTCGCTCACGTGCGGCGTCAGCCGATCGGCATGCGGATCAGCAGCTGCTGCAGGCCCTGCAGCGCGAAGATCACGATCAGCGGCGAGAGGTCGAACCCGCCCATCTTCTCCGGCGGGAGCACCGCGCGGATCGGCCGGTACAGCGGCTCGGTGATCAGGCCCGTGAAGCTCCGCGGGAACTGATCCGGTCGCACCACCCAGCTGGCGATGGCGTCGACGAAGACGAGCAGCGTGATGCCCTGCAGGACGAGAAAGATGAATTCCATCGCTTCGATAACCCCCGAGCGTGCCTTGTGATTCCGTGGAGCGGCTCAGGGCGGGTCACCCAAGTCCACGAAACTCGGAGGCTTCTTCTGCCGAGAACCTATCGTGCCGATTGAGGCGGAGAGAAAGCGAGGAAAAAGAGAGTGAGCCACCATCCTTCCGTCCCCCGACCGATCGCGATTCTGCAGGAGTTCTCGATTCCGCTGATCGCGGGGGTCGTGAGCGCGCTGGTCCTCGCCAACGTCGCCCCGCACTTCTACCACGCCCTCACGCACGGCTCGCCGTTCGGCGCGGACAGCCACCTGAACCTGCACTTCCTCATGAACGACCTGTTCATGGCGCTGTTCTTCGGGCTCGCGGCGAAGGAGATCACCGAGGCGTGCCTCCCCGGTGGCGCACTGAACCCGCCGAAGAAGGCGATCAACCCGCTGCTCGGCACCGTCGGCGGCGTGGTCGGCCCGGTCGCGGTGTACTTCGCGTGGGTCGCGTTCACGGGTGACAGCACCATCGCGGGCGGCTGGGGCATCCCGACCGCGACCGACATCGCGCTCGCGTGGCTCGTGGCGCGCATGGTGTTCGGCGGCTCGCACCCGGCCGTCAGCTTCCTGCTCCTCCTCGCCGTCGCCGACGACGGCATCGGCCTCGGCATCATCGCGATCTTCTACCCGGACCCGGCGCACCCCGTGCAGCCGATGTTCCTCGCGCTCGTCGCGGCGGCCGCCGCCATCGCGTACGTCCTCCGCAAGAAGAACGTGCAGAGCTTCTGGCCCTACCTGCTCGTCCCCGGCGTCCTCTCCTGGTCCGGCCTGTTCCTCGCGCACCTGCACCCCGCGCTCGCGCTCGTGCCGGTGGTGCCGTTCATGCCGAACATGGGCCACGACGACGGCCTCTACGCGGAGGAGAGCTCGGGCAAGAAGTACGTCGATACACTGAATAGATTCGAGCACTTCTTCAAGCTGCCGGTCGACTTCGGCCTCTTCGGGTTCGGCCTCGCGAACGCCGGTGTGCAGTTCTCGAACGTGGGCAACGCGACGGTCGCCGTGCTGCTGGCGCTGGTGGTCGGCAAGACGCTCGGCATCTTCGGCTTCTCGTACGTGGCGCACCTGGTGGGCTTCAGCCTCCCCGAGGGGATGAACGCGCGCTCGCTCCTCATCGCGGGCCTCACCGCCGCGCTGGGCCTCACGGTCGCGCTGTTCGTCGCGGGCGTCGCGTTCACGGATCCGGCGCTGGTCGGTGCGGCCAAGATGGGCGCGCTGTTCTCGGCGGCGGTCGCGCCGGCGGTGCTGATCCTCGGCCGCGTGCTGAAGGTGAAGCCGCGCACCGGCGAATCGGAAGACCTCGCCCCGGTCCGCTCTCACGCCACGGCGGATCTCTGATCACCCGATTCGTGGTACGTCGTCGGGCGTGCTCGACGGTAAGGTAGCGCTCGTCACCGGGGCGACCAGCGGCATCGGCCGCGAGGTCGCCGTGCAGCTCGCGCGCGCGGGCGCCACGGTCCACGGCCTCGGCCGCAACACGACGCGGCTCGCGGGGCTCGAGACGGACGGCGTCACGCCGCATGCGATCGACCTCACCAAGACCGCGCAGGTCGAGGCGCTCGACGCCATCGGGGCGCTCGACATCCTCGTCCACAGCGCGGGCGTCTGTACGCTCGGCCCGATCGCCGAGGCGCCGATCGAAGACCTCGAGACCAACTTCGCGATCAACCTCCGCGCGCCCGTGCTGCTCACGCGCGTGCTGCTCCCGAAGATCACCGCGGCCCGCGGCGACATCGTCTTCGTGAACTCGGGCGCCGGCCTCAATGCGAACCCCGGCTGGGGTCACTACGCGGCGAGCAAGTTCGGGCTGAAGGCGATCGCCGACAGCCTCAGGCACGAGGTGAAGCCGAAGGGCGTGCGCGTGCTCACCGTCTATCCGGGGCGCACGGCCACGCCGATGCAGGAGGCCGTCCGGCAGATGGAGGGCGCGCCCTACGAGCCGGAGAAGTACATCGACCCGGCGGATGTGGCCTCCGCGATCGTCCACGCCGTGGGGCTCCCCCGCACCGCGGACGTCATCGATCTCAACATTCGCACTGGACCCGGATAAGGTCGGGGCCATGGCGGACAACCCACTCCTCGGCCTCGGTATGCGGATTCCATTCGATGGAATCAAAGCAGAGCACGTGAAGCCCGGGATCACGCAGCTCCTCGAAGAGGCGAAGGCGGCGGTCCAGGCGATCGTCGATCACGACGGGCCGCGCACCTACGCGAACACGATGATCGCGCTCGAGGACGCGACCGAGCCGCTCGAGCTCGCGATGACCGTGGTCGGGCACCTCGAGTCCGTCTGCACGACGGACGCGCTCCGCGACGCGTACAACGCCGTGAAGCCGGAAGTGAGCGCGTTCTACGCGGGGCTGCCGTTGAACGACGGCCTCTACCGCGCGTTGAAGGCGTTCGCCGAGACGGAGGAGGGCAAGGCGCTCACCGGTGAGCAGCGCCGATTCGTCGACAAGACGCTCGACGACTTCAAGCGCCACGGCGCCGAGCTCCCGCAGGCCGGCAAGGATCGCCTCGACGCGATCACGCGCGAGCTCGCCGAGATCAC
>JAUHYN010001219.1 GCA_030426505.1 bacterium
CCCATCGCCTGCTCCGGCGGCATGTAGTCCGGTGAGCCGGCGAGTACCTGGTGGGCGGTCTGCCAGTCCGAGAGGATCGACTTGCCGAGGCCGAGATCGATCAGGCGCACCTGCCCGTCGAACCCGACGAGCACGTTGCGCGCGCCGACGTCGCGGTGGATGAGCCCGAGCGGCGCGCCCGTCTCGTGGTGGCAAGCCCCGTGGATGCCTTCGAGCCCGGAGAGCAGCTCGAGCGCCATGAAGAGCCCGACGTCGAGTGGGACGGGATCGATGATCTGCTCCTCGACGCGATCCACGATCTGGCTGATCTGGATCCCGAACACAAACTCGGTCGCGAGGAACGGCTCGCGATCGATCGTCCCCATCGCGACGAGCCCCGCGACGTTCGGGTGACGCACGTGGGCGGCGACCTCGGCCTCGTGGACGAAGCGCTTGAAGATCGTGTCGTCGCGCATGAGCTCGGGGTGCATGCGCTTCACGACGAGGAGCGCGTCCGACTCCGGGTGCAACGCGAGGTAGGCGGAGCCCACCCCGCCCGCGCCGAGCTCGCGGAGGAGGATGAAGGGCCCGAAGCGCTCGGGATAGTGTGCGTTGCCGCCGCTCAAGGACGACGCCGAGGATAGCGAGTCGGATCGGATCTGTCAGATCACGGGACGGCCGGCGCCTCTTCCGGGGGGGCGATTTGTCTCGGACGCATCGCCTCGAGGATCGCGCCGGCCAGCTTCTCGTTGAAGGAGGGGTGGTAGTGCGCGAGGTCGACGTAGCAGTCCGTACAGCCCGCGTGGAGGTCGCTCAGGTCGATCATCGGGGGGATCTTCCGGTCGCGGATCGCGCCCTGGACCGCCCCGTACATGCCGGCGAGGAGCCTGTAGATCTCCTCCTGCTGGTACGCGGCGAGGTCTTTGATGAAGGGGTTCGTGTCGAGGATCATCCCGTTGGGCTGGAACACGACGGTCGCGCGGATCTGGTAGGCGTACGCGAGCCGTTGGATGAACTCGAGGTTCGCCCGGTAGTAGTCGAGGATCTTCTGCTCATAGAGCGCGAGGTGCTCGACCTTGTTCACGTACATGTAATCGGTCGCGACGAAGTGCGCGCGCGGGTTCGTGACGTACAGGTCGTTCGGGTCGTCCGTCCGCGAGTAGCCGTTCGAGATGTGGACCTTCGTGGGCGCGAGGCCCGCGCGCCACTGCTCGACCACGTGGCCGATCGGCAGCTCACCGAACATTCCGAACACGCTCTTCTGCTGGTAGTAGGCTTTGATGTTGTACGTGTAGCCGTACGCGGTCCACGGGAAGCGCGTGATCTCCTCCGGGGCGAAGTTGGTGCCGAGGCAGGAGATGGTGTCGTTGAGGCCGTCGAGGAAGAGCAGCCCGCGCGGGCGGTAGCCCTTCTTGAGCAGCAGGATGACCTTGTCGATCTCGTTGTGCTGCATCGCGCCCTGGAACGCGAAGTTGATGTACGTGTGCTCCTCGTCGAGCGCGTCGAGGTAGTGGACGAGCGACTCGTCGTCCGCGACGCCGTGACCGAAGCCGGTCGATCCGCTCAGCACCCAGATGCTGCCGTTGATCTTCTCCTTGGCGTTCGCCTCGGTGACGAAGCCCGTGTAGCGCATGTTCTCGAAGCCGACGTTGTAGAACTCGGACTTCACGGGCCGCTCGGTGAACTCCATCGTCGGGTGCGCGATGACGTTCGGCGTGTGCGTGATCTCGCCGATCTGTTCGAGCGAGAGCTCCGGGTACAGCTTCTTCATGAACTCCGGATCGTCCCGGAGCTTGTGGCGCGGCTGGTGGAAGTGGCGCTCCGCGTTCTCGGCGGTCTCCGCCTCGCGCTGGAGCCACAGCGCCGCGAAGACGTTGAGTACGAAGAACGCGAGGAGCCCGTTGAGGGTCATCAACGCGATGTCGGCGTAGAGCCCGCGCACGGTCTTCGCCGGGCGGTTGCGGACGACGACGATGTACACGCCGAGGCCGAGGAACATCGCGTCGAACAGGAGGAGGAGCTGCCGGGTGACCGGCCACAGGTCGCTCGTCCCGAGCATCGCGGGCGCGAGCACCCACGGATTGACGATCAGCACCGCGAGCACCAGCGCGGCGCCGACGATCACCCGGGCGTTCTGCACGAGGGCACCAAACCGCGGGCCGTCACCACCGTCAAGGTCGCTGCAGTCGAGCCGGGGCGCGTGGTAGGGTCCGGGCGCGTTGGATTCGAGCGCGCCCATCGTGTCGGTCATCGTCGCGACGCGCGACCGCCCCGCGACCCTCCCCGCGACGCTCGCGTCGATTCGGCGGCAGTCGTTCGAAGCGTACGAGGTGATCGTCGTGGACGACGGCTCGTGCGCCGAGACGCTCGCGGCCTACGACGCGATCTTCGCCGAGCTCGACGGCCGCTTCCGGGTGGAGCGCCCGCCGGCGCCCACGCCGTGGGGTTCGGGGCCAGGCGTCGCGCGCAACCGCGGCATCCACGCCGCGCGCGGGCGCTACCTCGCCTTCTGCGACGACGACGACGAGTGGATCCGCGACGACCACCTCGCCGTCGCCGTGCAGGCGCTCGACGAGACCGGCGCCGAGTTCTTCTTCGCGAACATGAAGAGCGAGAAGGCCGGCGAGGTCGTCGAGGAGGCGTGGTTCAAGACCGAGTACGCCATGGAGGCGGAGCCGCGCGTGCAGGACGATCCGCCGGTCCACCGCG
>JAUHYN010000092.1 GCA_030426505.1 bacterium
CGACGGGCGTCTGCGGATCGTCGGAGCGCACCACGACCTCGGCCGCCGGCGCGATGCCGACCGCGGTCGGGGCGAACTGGACCTGGAACGTCGCGAGGTCCATCGGGACCAGCGCCGTGCCGGCGGTGGGCGCGTTGATCAGCGTGTACGGCACGCCGGCCGGCTCGATCGTGACGTCCTGCGAGAGCGTGAGGTCCGCGGTGCCGAGGTTCGACACGGTGAGGTTCAACGCGCGCGTTTGCGCGACCTCGACCTGCCCGAATGCGAGCGACGTCGGCGAGACATCGACGCGCGGCGTGGGCGCGATGTCGGCCGTGCCGTTGATCGTCACGGTGATCGGCTGCGGCGCGCCGGTGGCCTGGACGCGCACCTGGTCGGTGTCGTCCGTGTCGTCGACCGGCATGTAGATCACGTCGATCTGCTGGGAGGCACCGGCCGCGATCGTGAACGGCGTCGCCGTGGTCGCCGTGGAGGCGAGGCGGAACTCCACCGTCTGCGTGGCGTTGCTCGAGACGAAGACGAGCTCGGTGACCTCGTGGTCGGTGTCGCCGATGTTGCGGATGAAGAACGGCTGCGTCCGCGTCTCGCCGACGTAGAGGCTCGAGAACGTGAGCGCGAGGGGCTCGACCACGATGTCCGTGTCGACGCCTTCGCCGCGCACGTTGATCGCGAGCGCTTCGGCGCGCGGCGAGTTGTCGAGCACGGTGATCGAGGACATGTCCGGCCCAACGTCGGTCGGCGTGTACGTGACCGGCAGGTCGATGCTCGCCGACGGCGCGAGCTCCACGCGCATCAACGTGGCCGTGATCTCGGGCGTCCCGTTCGGCATCGCGCGCAGCAGCGTGACGGCGCGGTCCGAGCGGTTGGTCAGCGACACCGTCGTCGTGACGGTGCGGCCGATCAGCACGCGACCGAAGTCGACCGTCGCGGGCGCGGCCACGATCGCCGGCTCCACGCCGCGGCCGCGGACGATGATCTCGACCGTCGGCTGCTCGGGGGAGTCCGTGACGAAGGTGATGACGCCCTCGCGTTGGCCCGGGCTCGTCGGGACGAACGTCAGGCTCGCGGACATGACGCCGCCCGCGCCGAGGACCGGCGGGATCTCGGAGAGCGTGAACTCCCCGGTGAGCGAGTCCGAGAGCGTGACGCTGTCGATGTCGAGCGGCACGGAGCCCGGGTTCTTCAGCTCCATCTCGATGGTGTAGGAGACGCCGACGGCGGCGTCACCGAAGTCGACCGTTTCGGGATCGACGAGGAGCACGGCATCGCCGCGCGCGACGGTGAACTCTTCCTCGCAAGCGATCGAAGAGATGGCGACGGACAGAAACGCCGCAGACAAGAGAGTCCGATTCATCCGACGCAACGTAGGAGACTCCGGCCTTCGCGGCATCAGCCTCCTGTCGGGGGGTCCGGGGGTGGGACCCTGACACCGCCCCGGAGAGGCCGCCTCGGCCCGAGACGTCGTCCCGAGTAAGGACGGGTGGGCATGTCTTGACCGCGGTCGCATCCGTTTGGAAAGTGCGCGCCATGACGAAAGTCCGGACCCTGAGCCTCGCCGTTGCGGCCCTCGCCCTGTTCGCGTGCAAGGAGGGCAAGTCCAGTGAAGGTGAAGGCACCTCGAAGAAGGCGGTCGACCTGACGGACCCGACCACCGCGACCGAAAAGGCGCCGGACAAGTACACGGTGAAACTGAAGACGACGAAGGGCGACATCCTGATCGACGTCGAGCGCGCCTGGGCGCCGCTGGGGGCGGACCGCTTCTACAACCTCGTGAAGTCCGGCTTCTACGACGACACCGCGTTCTTCCGCGTGATCCCCGGCTTCATGGCCCAGATCGGCATCCACGGAGATCCCAAGGTCGCCGCCGCCTGGCGCGCCGCGCGCATCCAGGACGACCCGGTGAAGGGCTCGAACACCCGCGGCATGGTCTCGTTCGCGACCGCCGGCCCGAACACCCGCACCACCCAGTTCTTCATCAACTTCGGCAACAACGCGCGCCTCGACGGGATGGGCTTCGCGCCGTTCGGGAAGGTGCGCAACATGGACATCGTCGACAAGCTGCACGGCGGCTACGGCGAGGGCGCCCCGAACGGGAAGGGCCCGAACCAGGGTCGCCTCAACCGCGAGGGCAACAAGTACCTCAAGGCCGACTTCCCGGAGCTCGACTACATCGAGAAGGCGACGATCGAAGGCTGACATGACCAGCCCCCCGCGGTCCGCCGAAGTCGAAGAGCGCGCGAAGCGCGTGAAGGCCCTGTTCATGGACGTCGACGGCGTCCTGACGGACGGGCGCATCCACCTGTACGCGGACGGCACGGAGATGAAGTCGTTCCACGTGCGGGACGGGCTGGGCATCAAGCTCATGCGCGTCGCGGACTGCCGGGTGGCGTTCATATCCGGTCGCGCGAGCGCCGCCGTGCAGCAGCGCGGCGAGGAGCTCGGCGTGGACGCGATGCTCCTCGGGATCGAGGACAAGATGAGCGCGTACGAGTCGCTCCTCGAGCAGTTCCAGATCACGGATCAGGAGGTCGCCTATGTAGGAGACGACCTCCCGGATCTCGACGTCCTCCGACGTTCCGGCCTCTCCTTCGCGGTCGCAGACGCCGCGCCGGAGGTCAGGAGCGCTGCGCACGTCGTGCTGCGGACGAGCGGCGGACAGGGTGCCGTTCGGGAGGCGTGTGAGCGTATCCTGAAAGCGAAGGGTGCTTGGCGCATCGACTGATGCGATGCTGAACCACCCGCGCGCTTCGGAAGGGGCGCACGTGTTCGATCGATGTCGTGGTGGCGGGACATCCTGCGTGTACTCGGGCTGACGACCGACGCCCGCGTCCACATCAGCGCGCCGGACATCGAGGTCGTGCTCACCGGTGATCCCGAGTTGGTGCGTTCGCTCTTGCCGGTGGTGAAGAGCGAGCTCGAGGTGCTGGCGGCGGATCGCCACAAGCGCCTGCGTCGCAATCGCCGCCTCCCGTCGAACGAAGAGCAGATCGTGCGCCCGTCGGAGCTCGACGAGATGGACTCGCCGTACGCGTTGCCGGAGGCGCGCGTGCTGCCGGTGGGCGACAGTCAGATCACCGACGACGCGATCGTCCGCAGCGACACACTCGATGAACCGGCGACGCTGCGCCCGTCGACCAACCCGGAGATCGACGCGCTCCAACAGCGCCCCGCCGTGGGGCCCGCTGACTCGGACGACCGCCCCAAGCCGGAGGTCGTCGGCACGAAGCTCGAGTCCGATCCACCCGAGGACGACGAGCCCGAGCCCGAGGTCACGGCCGTCGCGCCGAACCCGAGCGGGCCGCAGCCGGTGCAGGCACGCGAGAAGCCGATCGCGGAGCAGGCGACCGTCGAGGTCCACAGCCCGCCGCGCGGGACGGCGGCGCCGGACGTGCCGCGTCGGCGTCAGCCGTTCGTGAGCGACAGCGGGCCCACGCTGATGCCGTCGGAGTCCGCGAGCGAAGAGCTCGGCGATCGACACGACAGCGACGCCAGCAATCTCTGACGCCTCGTCATCGCGATTGACAGGATGTCACGCGGCGCCGCGCCGCGCGGTGCGGACCCGCATCGATCCGCCGTGGCACGCGCGTTGCGAAGGGGGCAGGCCGTGCGTGTGTCGTGGTGTCTCCCGCTCCTCCTGTCGTCTACGAATGCTTGGGCGCTGACGGTCACGAAACTGGAGCTGTCTTTCGACGGCCGTCTCGTGACGACGGAGGAGCGGGGGCGCCTGGTGAACGCGGCGCGCTGCGCGTGCGAGGAGAAGGTCGAGGCCACCTTCTCGTTCGGCGATCGGGGGTCAGGTGGCGACGTGGTGATCATGGCCGGCGATCGCTGCGTCGACGACGATCAACGGCTCGACACCTCGTCGTGTACCGAGCTGTGGAAGGAGAGCGTCTCCGACGTCCAGGCGATCGAGACGATCTCGCTGCCGATGCAGAAGCTCGCCGGTGGAGACTGTTCGGCGGCGGAGTCGACGGAGACGTTGTTCGTTCTCGTCGACGCGAGCGATGACGATCGTTGGGTCGTCATCCACGAGACGACGTTCGGCGTGGACACGGAACCTCCGGACGCGCCGACGGACGGCGAAGTGATCGCGGGGGAGAGCCTCGTCGAGGTCGCGTTCGAAGTGGCCGAGGACGCCGAGACGTCGACGCAGTACCAAGTCTTGTGTCGCGCGGGCGATGACCCGGTGTTCGAGTCCCCGCCCGACGCGGTGTTCGATTCGCAGGCCGACCGGTGCGGCGCGCCGGGTTCGTCCGGTGCGCGCGCGGCGTTCGTGTGTAGGGAGGCGGGGCGCGGTTCGGCGAGCGTGACCGTGCAGGGCTTGGACAACGGCACCGAGTACACGTTCTCGGTGGTGGCGGTCGACGAGGCCGGCAACCCGAGCGAGGTGGAGTCGGTGGGATCGGCGACGCCCGCGCTCGAAGAAGATCTCTGGGAGCGCTACCGACGCTCCGGCGGCCTCGCGGACGAGGGGCACTGCTTCGTCGCGACCGCCGCGTACGGTGACTACGACGACTCGACCGTGCGAATGCTCCGCGTCTTCCGGGACGCGCGCCTCGCGCAGACCGCGGCGGGGCGCGAGTTGATCGCGCTGTACTACGCCGAGAGCCCACCGGCGGCGGCCGAGATCGCGGACCGTCCGTTGGTGCGCGCGGCGGCGCGCGAGGTGTTGTCGCGGCTCCGTGACTTCGTGTTCGCGTCGATGTTCGCGGGAGGTGGGAGATGAACGCGGCGATGTTGTTGCTCGTATTGGCGGCGCAGCCTTCGGCGGAGCTCGTGGCGAAGAAGTCGAGCTACGTGCCGGACCCGGTCTCGACCGTCATCAGCGTGAAGCTCGGTCCGTACCAACCGAACGTCGATGCGTCGCCGGGGCTCGTCGACGCGACGCCGTACGACGACATCTTCGGCGACAGCTCCGGCGTCTACGTGGTCCCGCAAGTTCGCTTGCTCCGCGACTTCGGCGTCGTGGGCTTGGGCGCGTCGGTCGCGGTCGGCTACGTGTCGCAGTCGGCGAAGGCGCTCGTCGACGACGGCGACGACGAGACCCCGGCGTCCGGTGACAAGGTGTCCGGCGGCGAGACGAGCATCCGCGTCATCCCGATCTTTGCGCTCGCGGTGGTGCGGCTGCGCGGCGTGGCGGAGTGGCTCGACTTCCCGATCATCCCGTACGTCGAGACGGGCGTGGCCTACGCGTTCTGGCGCGTGGGGAAGGGCGACGGTTCGGCGGCGGCGAGCGGGGGCTCGATGGGCTGGGCGATCAACGCAGGCGTTGCATTGCGGCTCGACACGTTCGAGCCCTTCGCGTCGAAGGCGCTCCGCGATCAGTTCGGCGTGGTCGGGACCGAGCTGACGATCGAGTGGTCGCACCTGTCGACGGACGGGTTCGGGCGCGGCGAGACGTTCCGCGTCGGCGACAGCACGTGGACGGCGGGGCTCGGGATCGGCTTCTGATACGGTCGAACCGATCGATTGGGCAGCTTCACACGATCGCGTGATTCGCTATCCTCCGCCCGATGGGGCGCACTTGGATCTTGTTCGCGGCGGTCGCGCTCGGCGGCTGCGCGTCGAAGCAATACTACCGGTACGACTATGCCGCGGACGCGATGCCGAAGGTCGCGCGGCCGACCGTGCTCTTGAACCCGACGGTGCGCCGCCTCTCGGTCGCGAAGCCCTCGGCCGCGAGCCTGTCCGCGTTGGACGCGGAGCTCGCCGCGCACCTCGAAGCGGCCGGGTACACCGTGGACACCAGCACGCGCTCGCTCGTACGCCTCGCGCCGGTCACGCGCGCGCTCCCGCTCGCGTCGATGGTGCCGCTCGCAGAGAGCTTCGCGCCGCTCGGGGAAGACGGCGTCTGCGACGTGGTCGTGATCCCCACGATCGAAGAGCGGGCGTGCGAGGCGCAGAGCCAAACGTGTCGCTGGGACGGCGTCCTCCGCGACATCCCGTCGTCGAACGACACTTCCGGGGTCTGGAGGGGCGCGCTGCCCGCCGCGTCGCTGTCGGTGCGCGCGTACAGCTGTGATGGCCGCGAGATCTTGCACAGCATGGGCGGCCTCGACGTCGCGCTCTACGCCACGACGAGGTTCTCGAGCGGCCAGGACACCGCGAGCCCGATGGCAGGCACGGCCTCGTCGGTGCTCGCGATCCGGTCGAGCGGCCGCTACCTCGACGACCCCGCGAAGCGCGCCGAGGCGATCGCGTTGGCGCTGCACCCGATGGTCGCGATGCAGGGCTACCCGTCGAAGCCGACGTACTACGACCCGACGAAGGTGAAGTCGCGCCCGAGGCGCGGGAAGTCGAAGGCGAGGGAGTCGATCTTTCGCGGGAAGACGAAGGACTAGGGGGGGCCGATCAGGGCCGGATCAGGGCCCGATCAGGGCCGGATCAGGTCCCGGTGCGTTCGACGGCGAGGGTCATCTTCGGCGTCTCGCCTTCCATGATGGTCTCGCGCGTGATCGTCACTTCGACGACGTCCTTGCGGGCCGGGATCTCGTACATGATCTCCAGCATCGCGCCCTCGACGATCGCGCGGAGGCCGCGGGCGCCGGTGCCCTTCTCGATGGCCTTCTTCGCGATGGCTTCGATCGCGCCCTCGCCGAACGAGAGCTTCACGTTATCGAGCTCGAGCAGCTTCTGATACTGCTTCACGATCGCGTTCTTGGGCTTGGTGAGGATGTCCTTCAGCGACTCCTCGTCGAGTTCGTTGAGGTAGGTGATGAGCGGGAGGCGCCCCGTGAACTCGGGGATCATGCCGAACTTGAGGAGGTCGCCCGGCTGCACTTCCTTGAGGAACTCGCCGATCTTGCGGTCGGTCTTCGAGGCGATCTCGGCGCCGAAGCCCATCGTCTTCTTGCCGATGCGCCGCTCGATGATCGTCTCCAAGCCGCAGAACGCGCCGCCGCAGATGAACAGGATGTTCGTCGTGTCCATCTGCACGAAGTCCTGCTGCGGGTGCTTGCGACCGCCCTTCGGCGGGAGGTTCGCCTGCGTGCCCTCGAGGATCTTGAGCAGCGCCTGCTGCACGCCTTCACCCGACACGTCGCGGGTGATCGACGGCGACTCGCTCTTGCGGGCCAGCTTGTCGATCTCGTCGATGTAGACGATGCCGCGGGACGCGCGCTCGATGTCGCTCTCCGCGGACTGGAGCAGGTTGACGAGGATGTTCTCGACGTCCTCGCCGACGTAGCCGGCCTCGGTGAGCGTGGTCGCGTCCGCGATCGTGAACGGGACGTTGAGGATGCGCGCGAGGGTCTGCGCGAGGAGCGTCTTGCCCGAACCCGAAGGCCCGATCAGCAGGATGTTCGACTTCTGCAGCTCGACGTCGTCCGCCTCTTCGCGCTCGTCGGTCGACCCGAAGATGCGCTTGTAGTGGTTGTGGACCGCGACCGCGAGGGCCTTCTTCGCCCGGTTCTGGCCGATGACGTACTCGTCGAGGACCGTCTTGATCTCCGAGGGCTTCGGCACCTTGAACGCGCCGCCGGCGGCGCTGTCCTTGTCCTGCTCCTCGGCGATGATGTCGTTACAGAGCCCGATGCACTCGTCGCAGATGTACACGGTGGGCCCTGCGATGAGCTTCTTGACCTCCTTCTGCGACTTTCCGCAGAAGGAGCAGGTCAGGTTCCCGCCGTAACCGTCTTCGCGCTTTGTCCGATCCGCCATCGATTCGTCGCTTCAATGAGGCCCGAATTGGTCCCGGGTTTCAATGCCCCAATTCACCCACCGGTCGATCCGACCCCGGCTCACTTCTCCTGATCCGACACGCCTCGGGGTTTGTTCACCAGCACGTCGTCCAGGATCCCGTACGCCTTCGCCTCGTCCGCGGACATGAAGAACTCGCGGTCCGTGTCGACCGCGACGCGCGCCCGATCCTGACCCGTGTGCTCGACCATGATGTCGGTCAACATGTCCTTACGCTTGAGGATTTCCTTCGCCTGGATCTCGATGTCCGACGCCTGACCACCTGCACCACCCAGCGGCTGGTGGATCATGACGCGCGCGTGCGACAGCGCCTTGCGGCGCCCCTTCGTGCCCGCGGCGAGGATGACGGCGGCCATCTGCGAGGCCTGCCCGATGCAGATCGTCGTGATCGGACAGCGGACATACTGCATCGTGTCATAGATGGCCAAACCGGCCGAAACCGAGCCACCGCGACTGTTGATGTAGAGGTTGACGTCCTTGTCCGGGTCCTCGGACTCCAGGAACAGCAGCTGGGCCACGATGACGTTGGCGAGGTCGTCGCCGATGTCCATGCCCATGAACACGATCCGATCCTTCATGAGACGCGACCAGATGTCGTACTGGCGCTCGCCGCGGTGCGTCTGCTCGAGGACGTAGGGGACGAAGTAGCTCAATTTCGGTCTCTCCTTCGATCGCCGCAGACCCGAGGAGGCAGGGCCGCGGCGGGAAATGAATCGTGGCCGTGTTTGGGGCGCACGTCAAACGCAGTCCGCGAAATCGCGCGGCGCGTGGGGATCCGGGGACAAACCGCGCTCGGGGTGTCACGGGCTGTGACGGTGGGCGCGCGCGGGCGACCGGCATCGGCCGCCCGTTTTCAGTCGTGGTGGTGATGGTCGTGATCGTGATCGTGGTCGTGATCATGATCGTGGTCGTGATCATGGTCGTGGTCGTGATCATGATCGTGGTCGTGCCCGTGGCTCTCCGCCTCGAGCTCTTCCGCCGTCACCTCACGCTCCGTCACGGTCGCGTTGTCCATCACGAAGTCGAGCGCCTTGTCCTGCCGCATGTTGTAGCGGAGCGCGTCGATCTGATCGTTGTCGCGCAGCTGCTGCTTGAGCTGCTTGAGCGGCATCCGGTGCTCGCGCGCGAGGTCCGCGATGCGGCCGTCGATCTCGCTGTCTTCGACCTCGATCGACTCCTGACGCGCGACCGCCTCGAGGATCAACATCCCGGCGACCTGCTTCTCGGCGCGCGGGCGCGCCTCGTCGCGGAGCTTGAGGACGGCCTCCATGACCTCCTGGCTCTTGGACTGCTCGGCCGCGCGGTTCGCGTCCTGGAGCAGGAAGTCGAGCTGGCGATCCGTCATCAGCGGCGGCACCTCGACCGGGTTCAGCTCCACGAGCTTCTCCATCGCGGCGTCGCGCAGCAGGCGACGTGACTTGGCGTCTTCGCGCGTCGCGAGGTTCTCGCGGAGGTTCTCCTTGAGCTCGGCCAGCGTGTCGAACTCGCCGAGGTCCTGCGCGAAGTCGTCGTCGAGGTCGGGGAGGATCTTCTTCTTGAGCTCCTTGAGGTCGACCTTCCACTCGACGTCCTTGCCGCGCGCCTCCTCCGGACCCTCGTCCTTCGGGAAGTTCAGATCGAAGCGCTTCTCCTCGCCGATCGTCATGCCGAGGAGCGCGTCCTCGAAGCCCGGGATCATCTGGCCCGCGCCGACTTCGACGGTGTAGTTGATGCCCTTGCCGCCCTTGAAGGTCTCGCCGTCCACGTAGCCAAAGAAGTCGATCACCGCGAGGTCACCGTTCTGCAGCTCCTTGCGGTCCGTGATCGGCTCGATGACCATCGCCTTCTCGCGCAGCATCTCGAGCTCGCGATCGACTTCGGCGTCGGACACCGCCCGCACCTTCTTCTCGATCTCGACACCCTTGTAGTGCTCGACCGTGATCTCCGGCTTCACCTCGACCATCGCGACGAACGCGAGCGGGGTGCCGTCCTCGAGCTTCGGCATCTCGTCGAGGCGCGGGTTGTTGATCGGGACGAGGCTGTTGTCCGCGATGGCGCGCTTGAAGCTGTCGTCGACGAGGCGGTTGACGACCTCACCTTCGACCGCGCTCTTGTAGTACTGCTCGAGCACCTTGCGCGGCACCTTGCCGGCGCGGAAGCCTTTGACGCGCGCGCGCTTCTGGAGGCCCTTGTAAGCGAGGTCCAGCTCTTCCTTCACGTGGTCCCAAGGGACTTCGATCGAGACCTTGCGCTCGACTTCGGAGACTCGCTCTACATCTACTTTCATCTCGGTCATGCTTTGCCTTCGTATGCGGGAGGCGGGACTCGAACCCGCACGGGGTTACCCGCTGGAACCTAAATCCAGTGCGTCTGCCAATTCCGCCACCCCCGCGGTTGGAGGGAGGTAGCTACACCGCACGACGAGAGGTGTCTAGGTTGAACGGGCGTTGCTCGCGCCCCGCCGTTCTGTTGTATGGCGGGCCCATGCGCCGCGCCGTCGTGCTCCTCTCCGGGGGCCTCGATTCCGCCACCGTCGCCGCCGTCGCGAAGGACGAGGGCTACGCGGTCTCGGCCCTGTCGGTCCGGTACGGGCAGCGCCACGCCGCCGAGCTCGACGCGGCGCGGGCGGTGGCCGAGCAGCTGGGGATCGAGGACCACCGGATCGTCGACATCGGGCTCGGCTCGCTCGGCGGGTCGGCGCTGACGGACGCAGCCCTCGACGTCCCGAAGAACGCGATCGGCGCCGCGGGCATCCCGATCACGTACGTGCCGGCCCGGAACACGGTGTTCCTGGCGCTCGCGCTCGGGCACGCGGAGGTGATCGGGGCCCAGGACATCTTCTTCGGGGCCAACGCGCTCGACTACTCGGGCTACCCGGACTGCCGGCCGGCGTTCCGGGAGGCCTTCGAGGCGCTCGCGAACGTCGCGACGAAGGCGGTGGACGATCCCTCGATCCGCTACCGTGTCCTCGCGCCGCTGATGGACCTCACCAAGGCCGAGATCATCCGCCTCGGCACCCGGCTGGGCGTGGACTACGGGCAGACGCACTCCTGCTACGACCCGTCGGGGGCGTTGGCGTGCGGGGCCTGTGACTCGTGTCTGCTCCGCAAGAAGGGGTTCGAGGAGGCCGGCGTCCCGGATCCGACGCGGTACGCCTGACGCCCGACCCCCAAAGAATTGCCACCGGGCTGGATCCCTCGTAAGCGTATCGGTGCGCCCATGCGAGAGTGTCTCGGCTGGATCACGACGTGTCCGAACGACCAGAGCTGCCCGATGAACTGGCTCGAGCTCGCCGTGTCCGAAATTCCTACGAAGATCAGCTGCCACGTCTGCGAGAAGAAGGTCTCTCTCGTCTCGACGTCCGGTGAGCTGGAGTCCGCGGCCTCGTCCAACGCGCTCGCCGCGTTCCCGGTCGTGCCCTGCGCCGGTCCGACCGACGCCCCGATGTCCGTCGCGTCCGCCCCGAGCGGCAACGGCGCCGCCGGTCACGCCGAGCCCGTGCGCGCGCGCCCGCCGACGCCGGCGCCCGCGCCGGTGCAGCGGAGCTGGGTCGTGTCGCTTCAGAACGGCGAGATGATCCGCATCGACAAGGACACGATGATCATCGGCCGCAGCCGCACGTGCGACGTCGTGATCCCGTCCGCGAAGGTGTCGCGCCAACACGCGAGCCTCTCCCGCGTCGACGGCGAGCTGTACATCGAAGACCTCGGCTCCGCGAACGGCGTGTGGCTCAACGGCGAGAAGGTCACCCGCGCGAAGATCCGCACCGGCGACAGCTTCACGATCTCCGACGAGACGCTGCTCTTCGAAGAGCGGTGAGCCCACGTCGATATCAGCCGTTCTACTGCGAAGAGAACGTCTGGCACCTCGCTCGGGACCCCGCGCTCGCCGAGCGCGAGCGGGTCGTCGCCTTCGTCAGCAACGCGCGCCGTCTGGTCCCGCTGTGGGGGCAGCGCGCTGCACCGGCGCCCGAGCAGCCGGTGGTCTGGGACTACCACGTGCTGTTGTTCGCGCGGGGAGCGGGCTGGCGCGTCCTCGATCTCGACACGACGATCGGCTGGGACGTCCCGCTCGCGGAGTACTTCGCCGCGACGTTCCGCGTAGTGACCGGCGAGTACGCGCCGCGGTTCCGGCTGATCGACGCCGAGGACTACGTCGCGTCGCTCGCGACCGATCGATCGCACATGCTCGACGACGCCGGCGGGTACCGTGCGCCGCCGCCCGAGTGGCCGGCGATCGGCGAGGGCACGAACGTGATGCGCTTCGTCGACTTCGAAGACGACGGCGTGCCCGGGGAGGTCGTCGACGCCGTGACGCTGTTGCGTCGATTCGGATGAGGTCGACCTCGCGGCGCTGATCGTCTCCGAAACATCCTCGGCGCGATGACGCTCGGTCTCGCGCGGTTCGGATCCGGGCGGGTAGAGTCGGCCCGTGCGCCGCTTCGGCGAGTACGACGTCCTGGCGCGGCTCACCGCCTCGGGGCCCACCGCGGTCTACGTCGCGCGCAAGCGCGGGGCGGGTCGGTTCGCGCGCATGGCGTGCCTCAAGACCTACCGGCTGCCGAGCGCGGAGGGCGAAGAGGACGAGCAGCTCCTCGCGTTCGTACGCGAGGCGGCGGCGGTGACGCAGCTCCGTCACGACGCGTGCGTGCGCGTGAGCGACGTGGGGACGCAGGACGGGATCTCGTACATCGCGATGGAGTACCTCGTGGGCGAGACGCTCGAAGAGGTGTTGGCGCGCGCGCGCGCTTCGAACACGCCGGTGCCGTTCGAGCTCGTCGCGGCGATCGTCGCGCGCGCGGCCGACGGGCTGCACTACGCGCACGAACGCGACCTCGTGCATCGCGATCTGTGTCCGTCGAACGTGATGATCACGTACGAGGGCGCGGTGAAGGTACTCGACGTCGGGCTGTCCGGGATCGAGGATCACATCGCGACGCGGACCGGGCAGGTCGCCGGGCGCCCCGCATACCTCGCGCCGGAGCAGCTGCTCGGACACCTCGTCGATCGTCGCAGCGACGTGTTCGCGCTCGGCGTCGTGCTGCACGAGGCCTTCGGCAATCACCAACGCTACGCGGGCATCCCGGCGCACGAGCTCGCGCTGCGCACGTTCGAGGAGCCGCCGCCGATCGGCGCGATGGTGCCGAACCTCCCGCGCGCGCTGGGCGCGATCACGGACCGCGCGCTCGCGACGGACCCCGCGCGCCGGTACGCGACGGCCGACGATCTCTCGGTCGCGCTCAACGACTACCTCGCAGAGGCGTCGTACCGCGACGGCACCAACGAGCTGAGCCAGTACATGCGCGACACGTTCTGGGATCGCGCGCGGAAGAAGCAGCGCGTGGTGCAGGCGCTGATCGAACGTGAAGACGCGATCGACGCGTTGCTCGACGTGCTCGGCGCCGCCCCGCCCACGCCGCTCGACTTCCCGCGCACCACCGAACCCTTCGACGCGCTCGAGGTCGCGGCGCCGACGGTGCGCGCGACGACGCCGGTCGAAGCGGCGATCGCCGCCACGGCCGGAGCCAAGGGCGGGCCGTCCGTGGAGACGATCGCCTCGGGAGCGGCGGCTCCGGTCCGTAACGTACGCGCTCCGTCCGCGGGTGCGCTCGCGTCGGGTGCGTCGGCTCCGGGCCGCGACGAGCGCGCGGTCGACGCCGGCTCCGCGGGGGCGCGCGACGAGGACGACTGGAGCCCTGACACCGAGGTGTCGGGGTCGCAGGCACGGACCGCGTCGGCGCCGCGAGTGCGTCGGATCTCGACGCCGCGTGAGCGCGCGCCGACGAAGGTGACGCCGCCGCTCACGTCACCGGTCGCGCCGACGTCCACGCCCCAGATCTCGCCATCGGTCGCGTCGAAGTTCGGGGCTCCGGCCACGTCACCGCGCGCGGACACCGCGGAGCGCGGTCCGGCCGCGGCACCCCGCAGGGTCTTCGGCTACCCGACGCGAATCGTCTACAGCGTGCTGTTCGGCGTGGCGGCGGGGCTCGCGGCGGGGTTGGTGATCAGCTTCTACCTCGC
>JAUHYN010001220.1 GCA_030426505.1 bacterium
GATCGAGGGCCTCGCGGGACCGATGCCCGAGGAGCAATCGCAGTACGTCCAGACGATCAAGGAGAAGGGCGTCGCGCTCCTCGATCTGATCGGGTCGCTCCTCGACATGTCGAAGATCGAGGCGGGCGCGATGCGGCTCAACACGGCCGACGTCGAGCCGGTGACGTTGCTCGAGGGGGCGAAGAGCTACGTCGTCCCGCAGGCGCAGAAGAAGGGCGTGAAGCTCGCGGTCGAGGTCGCGCCGGAGGTCCCGGTCTTCAAGGGCGATCCCGACAAGCTGCGCCAGTGCCTGATCAACCTCGTCGGCAACGCGAGCAAGTTCACGCCGTCGGGCGGGACGATCACGCTCGCCGCGGATCTCTGGACGGGCCCGCGCAAGAACGCGGGCGACGCGGGGCGGTTCGGTCCGCCCGAAGAGAAGTTCGTCCGCCTCGACGTGCGCGACACCGGGATCGGGATCCCCGCGGACAAGCTCGAGCAGGTCTTCTCCAGCTTCTACCAGGTCGACAACTCGATCACGCGCGAGTACGGCGGCACGGGCCTCGGGCTCGCGATCGTCAAGCGCTTCGTGGAGGCGCACAACGGCGAGGTCCGCGTCTCCAGCGTGGAGGGGGAGGGGACCACCTTCTCGCTCCTCATCCCCCTGGACGGACAGCTCGGCGAGAGCGTCGATATCGTGATGTGACCACGGCGCGCCCGCCGTTGTCCCGCGCGACGCACTCGCGTCAAAGACTCCTTGCCGCCACCCGCGCGTGCCGCTAGCGTCCCGGCCCCGATGGGATCCGACGTGGGTGACCTCGCGTTCAAACGCGTCCTCTTGAAGCTCTCGGGCGAGGCGCTTCAAGGGGATGGCAAGACGATCAGCCCCACGATCATCGGGCGCCTCTCCGACGAGGTCGCCGCGGTCCACGCGGCGGGGGTCGAGATGGCGCTCGTCATCGGGGGCGGTAACATCTTCCGCGGCGTCTCCGCGGCCATCTCCGGGATGGACCGCGCGACCGCCGACTACATGGGGATGCTCGCGACCTGCATCAACGCGTTGGCGTTGCAGGACGCGCTCGAGAAGCGCGGGCTCGAGACGCGCGTGATGAGCGCGATCAAGATGGAGCAGATCGCCGAGCCCTACATCCGCCGTCGCGCGGTGCGGCACCTCGAGCAGGGGCGCGTCGTCATCTTCGCGGCGGGCACCGGCAACCCGTACTTCACGACCGACACGGCGGCGTCGCTCCGCGCGATGGAGATCAACGCGCAGGCGATCCTCAAGGGGACGAAGGTCGACGGGGTCTACGACAAGGATCCGAAGGTCCACGACGACGCCCGGCGGTTCCGCTCGGTGAGCTACCTCGACGCGCTGAACCGCGGCCTGAAGGTGATGGACGCGACCGCCATCTCCCTGTGCATGGACAATAAGCTGCCCATCATCGTCTTTTCCATCGAGGAGTCGGGGACGTTCACGAAGATCGCCCGCGGCGAGGCGGTGGGGACGCGGGTCAGCGAGGCGAGCAGCGAGCTGTTCGAAGGGATGCTCTGAATCGAGCGGGGAAAGGGACGTAAGCGATGAAAGACGACGTACTCAACGAGCTTCGCGGCAAGGCGGACGAGGCGCTCGAGGCGCTCCGTAGCGCGCTGACGCGCATCCGCACGGGCCGCGCGAACCTGTCGATCCTGGACAACATCCGGGTCGAGTACTACGGCGCCAAGTCGCCCCTGAACCAGGTCGCGACGCTGGCCGTCGCGGACCCGCGGCTCATCACGATCAAGCCGTTCGACAAGTCGCTCACGAGCGAGATCGAGAAGGTCCTGCGCTCCGCGTCGGACCTCGGCATCTCGCCGCAGAACGACGGCGAGAAGATCCTCCTCCCGATCCCGCCGCTCACCGAGGAGCGTCGCAAGGAGTTCACCAAGATCGCGAAGGGGAAGGGCGAGGAGGCGAAGGTCTCCGTGCGCAACGCCCGTCGCGAGGCGAACGAGATGCTGAAGAGCCTCGAGAAGGACGGCGACCTGCCCGAGGACGACTCGAAGAAGGCGCAGGGCGAGGTCCAGAAGATCACCGACGAGTTCGTCGGGAAGATCGACGACATCGTGACCAAGAAGGAGAAGGAGATCATGGAGGTCTGATGCCGGACGTCCTGGCACCGGGTCCTCTGCCCCGGCACATCGCCATCATCATGGATGGCAACGGTCGGTGGGCTGAGGCGCGGGGTCGACCCCGTTTCGAGGGGCACGCGTACGGCGCGAAGTCGGTCCGCGAGATCGTCACCGCCGCGCGCGAGAACGGCATCGAGGCGCTCACGCTGTACGCCTTCTCCGTGCAGAACTGGGCGCGGCCCGACGTCGAGGTCGAGCGGCTGATGACGCTCCTCCTCGACTACCTCGTCGACGAGCAGTCGACGATCATGGACAACGACATCCGGCTGCAGGGGATCGGCGAGACGGATCGCCTCCCCGCGCACGTGAAGAAGCAGCTCGACTACCTGTCGACCCTCTCGAAGGACAACTCGAAGATGGTGCTCACGCTCGCGCTCTCCTACGGCGGGCGCGAGGAGCTCACCGAGGCGGTCCGGGCGATCGCGCGGGACGTCGCGTCCGGGGCGCTCTCGGCCGAGGACATCACCGAGGCCGCGATCGAGTCGCGCTTGTTCACGGCCGGGCTGCCCGAGCTGGACCTCAT
>JAUHYN010001221.1 GCA_030426505.1 bacterium
TGGATGCGACCATTCTCTGGTGCATATCCCCTGGCAAGACGTCGAGCTGTTCCTCGCGGTCGCCGAGACCGCGAGCTTCTCCGCGGCGGCGCGTCACCTCACGCTCGGACAGCCCACCGTCAGTCGGCGCATCGCCCAGCTCGAGGAGACGCTGGGCGTGTCGCTGTTCATCCGCGGCGTGGACGGCGCGCAGCTCACGCCGACCGGCGAGCGCCTCGTCCCCGCCGCGCGGCGCATGGCCGAGTCGGCCGGCGAGATCGCGCGCCTCGCGACGCAGGAAGACGCGAAGCCGAATGGGCTCGTGCGGATCGCCGCGCCGCCGGGGATCGCGTACGACTTCCTCGCGCCGCTCGCCGCGCACGTCGCGAAGAAGAACCGTGCGCTGAGGATCGAGATCCTCGCGAGTGTCCCTTACCTGGATCTGCTGCGGAACGAGGCCGACCTCGCGCTGCGCTCGCGCAAGCCGACGCTGCACGAGCTCACGTGCCTCGCGGAGGTGTCGTTGCCCGCGGTGGCGTTCGCGTCGAAGGCCTACGTGAAGCGACTCCCCGCGAAGTACGGTCCGCAGGACCTGGACTGGATCACCTGGGCGCCGCCGTTCGATCGCCTCCCGCCGCGGCCCCAGCTCGAACGGCTGGTCGACGACTTCGTCCCCGTCTTCACGTCCGACAGCTTCCTCGTGCAACGCGCTGCGGCCGAAGCCGGGCTCGGCGCGATGTTCGCGGGCATCGTCGAGCACCGCTTCCTCCCGCGGACTTCGTTGGTGCCGCTCCCGATCGACTTCGGCGTGACGAGTTCGATGTACCTCGTGTGCGCGAAGGCGATGATTCGCGTGCCCCGGGTCCGCGCCGTGATCGACGTGCTGATCGAGGAGATGCTGCGCGCGGAGGGCATCGAGGTGACGGTCCATCTCGAACGGGCTTGACGTCCGCGCCCGTGGGCGCAGGCTGGCGCGGTGCGGACCGCGATCGTCGCCCTCGTCACGCTCCTCATCGGGTTCGCGCTCGGGTGGTCGATGAAGCCGTCGTCACCGGCGCGTGAGACCGC
Organism: bacterium; assembly: GCA_030426505.1. Lineage (GTDB taxonomy): Bacteria > Myxococcota > Kuafuiibacteriia > Kuafuiibacteriales > Kuafuiibacteriaceae > JAUHYN01. The sequence continues at coordinate 1,048 of JAUHYN010001221.1, forward strand.
GGTCGCCGCGGCGGCGAGCCCGACGACGACGCCTCGCTCCGCGGCGAAGACGCGCGAGCGCTCGGTCGCGTCGAAGCCCACCCCGAAGCGCGGCCCGCGATCGATCGAGACGCTCGAACACGAGGTCCGACAACTCACCGCCGACAACGCCGCGGCGAAGGCGCGCATCGCCGAGCTCGAGGGCGAGCTCGACACCGCGAAGGACGTCACGGCGCAGCTCGAAGGCGAAGCGACCCCGTGGCCGTCCGACGCGGATCCGCGCTTCGCGGAAGACGCGTTCCTCGCCGCGCTGAACGAATCGCTCGACGAAGAGAAGCTCTCGGGCCAGGTGCGCGGCCTCGACTGCACCGAGTTCCCGTGCATCGCGCACGGTCAGCTCGACCTCGACAACCCGCGCGACCGCGAGAAGCTCGAGCGCCTCTTCGAAGCCATGAAGGCCAAGTACCCGGGCGCCGACTTCTACCTGTCCCAGACGGTCTACTCGGACGACCCGAACGGCGACGACCCGGCGCAGCAACGCTTCTCGATGTCCTTCTACCCGCCACCGGAAGACGAAGCCGCCCAACGCGCCCTCAACGTGCGTATGCGGAGCCGAAAGAACGCCTACGTCGACGCGGAGTGATGATCCGACCGCGCGCGAACGTCGTACTCGGCGTGGTGCGCGCGTTGACAGGGCGGCGACGCCTCCGTACGGGATGGTCCGGAGGGGGTCCGTGATGAGAGGCATTCGACTGCTCGGTTTCACGCTGGCCGCGACGCTCTTCTCGAGCGCCGCCGTCGCCAAGACACCGGACGGCTGGGAGTACATCGGGACGGACCGCAACGTCACGCTGTACAAGAAGACCGTCGAGGGGAGCGACCTCGTCGCGTTCCGCGGCGTCACCTACGCCGACCTGCACATCGGCAAGCTCTACGGCGTGCTCCGTGATCCGAAGGAGCGCCCGAACTGGGTCGACCGCTACGCGAACGACGAGACGTACGTCCGCACCGACGACACGCAGGTGTACTGGATCCACTTCGGCCTCCCGTGGCCGGTGTCCGATCGCGACTACGTGCTGAAGTCCGTCGCGAAGCTCGATCCCGAGCGCCGCCGCCTCACCGTGCGCATCGAGTCCACGACCCACGACAAGAAGCCGCCGGACGACTGCTGCGTCCGCGCGATCGTCAAGCGCACGTACTACGAATTCACCGCCATCCCCGGGGAGGAAAAGACGAAGCTGATCGTCGAGGTCCACACCGACCCGAAGGGCTCGCTCCCGACGTGGCTCGTCAACCTCATCCAGAAGACGTGGCCGTCCAAGACCCTCGACGGCCTCGTGCAACGCACGCGCGAGCTGAACCCGGAGCCGATCGCCGCGATGAAGACCTGGCACGAAGCCACCGTCGTCGCGACGCCGAAGCCCGAGTCCGAGCCCACGCCGGACACGCCGACGCCGAGCGACGCCCCGACGCCCCCCGAGTCCTCGACGAACTAGAGACGTGACCAGAAACCCCCGTGAGGCGCTCGCGAGTCGAGTCTCGCGCCTGGTCGTGCGGCGCCGAGGGCGCATGGCGGGCCCCTGTAACCGAGGCGAGGCCGAAGGCCGGCCGTGCGAGCAGGCGCGAGAGGCGGCCGCGAG
>JAUHYN010001222.1 GCA_030426505.1 bacterium
CGAAGCGGGCGACGGCGACGACGAGGCCTTGGTCCTGGATCTCTTCGCCGACGATCGCGCCCGCGGTCGAGCAGCCGAGGATCTTCGACTGCGGGAACGCGTCGCGGAGCGCGGACCACGCGGCTTCTTCCCCGCTGAGGCGGCTCGGGCTGAAGGCGAGCACCAAGGTGTCGGGGCCGTCCAGCTCACGCGCTTCGGAAGGGACGCTCCGAGCGTCGGTGTCGAGTATGAACGAGTGCGTCTTCATCAGGCCTCCTGGGGCGATGCGGACCGCGCGCGGTCCGCGATACAGGCTTCAATGGTGTCGATCAGAGCGCGCGGGTCGACCGGCTTGGCGACGTGCGCGTCCATCATCGCTTCACGGCAGCGCTCACGGTCGCGGTCCATGACGTTGGCGGTGAGGGCGATGATGGGGGTGTTCGCGTTCCGCTCGGTGTCACGGATGCGCGTGGATGCTTCGAAGCCGTCCATCACCGGCATCTGGCAGTCCATGAGGATGACGTCGAACGGAGCGTCCGTCGCGAGCTCGAGTCCGATCTTGCCGTTGTCGGCGACGGTCACGTCGTGGCCAGCGCGCTCGAGCATTCGCGTCGCCACCTTCTGGTTCACCTTGTTGTCCTCGACGAGGAGGACCGTGAGGGCGCGCGACGGCGTGGTCGCGAGGACGGCGGGGACCGCTTGGGTCTTCGACGCGTTGTCGTCGAGCGCGACGGCGAGCGCTCGCTTCAGCTTCGTCTGCTTGAATGGGAGGTGAACGACGCTCGCGTAGTTGCGATCGTCGTGCGCGGGAGCCGACGGGCTCCGCATGAGGACGAACGCGAGCTCCGCGTTGTGCGACTCCGTGCGGACGCGGTGAACGAGTGCCTCTGCTCCGGAGGCTCGGTCCGTCACCACCACGTCGATCGGCCCTCCGCTCGCGCGGGCTCGCGTGACGATCTCGAACGCCTCGTCCTCCGAGGCCGCGGTCTCGACGTCGAGGCCCCAACCCGTGAGCAGCGTCGCGAGGGCGTCGCGGGAGACGGCCGCGCCGTCCATCACGACGACGCGACTCCTCCGTAGCTCGACGTCGAGGGACGACGTCTGCATCGGCGACGCACCGCGCTCGAGCGGGAGTCGGACGGTGAAGGTGGAGCCGACGCCCTCGGTACTCTCGGCGTGGACGTCCCCCTTCATCTGGGTCGCGAGCTCCGCGCAGATGGCGAGCCCCAATCCGGTGCCCCCGAAGCGCCGCGTGGTCGACGCGTCGGCTTGTGTGAACGGTTGGAAGAGGGCGTCGATGCGATCGGCGCGAATGCCAATTCCCGAGTCTTCGATCGACACCACCAACATCGCGCCGTCCTCCGAAACGCGCGTTCGAACCACGACGTGGCCGCGCTCCGTGAACTTCACCGCGTTGCCGGCGAGGTTGAGGAGGATCTGCCGGACGCGGACCAGGTCGCCGCGAATCCACCGCGGGACGGCCGGGTCGGTGGTGACCACGAACGCGAGGCCCTTCTCACGGGCTGCGGCCCCGAGGACATCGAGGAGGTCCTCCGTCAGGCGCACGTAGTCGAAGTCGATCATCTCGAGCTGGAGCTTCTTGGCTTCGAGCTTCGAGAGATCGAGGACGTCGTTGAGTACATTCAGGAGCGCGACGCCGCAGCTCCCGATGCCCTGCACGTATTCCGCCTGGTCGCTGTCGAGCTCCGTCGACTCGAGCAACGCGGCGAGCCCGAGCACCCCGTTGAGCGGCGTCCGGATCTCGTGACTCATGTTCGCGAGGAACTCGGACTTCGCGCGCGCGGCGGCGAGTGCCTCATCGCGAGCCAGTTCGAGGCGGTCGGCGAGACTGGTGAGCTCGCGATCGGCGAGGCTCTGCGCGCGCTCGCGCAGGTAGCGCTCTTGATCGTTCTGCGTATACGCCTCGCTGACCCGCTCCAGGAACAGACGCCACTCCTCCTCGGTGGGTGGCCGCTCGGCGATCCCCAGCTTTCGCAGTTGTCGCCGGAGGAGTCGATTCATGGCCTGAAGGTCCTATCGGGTGGTCTGCGCGAGATCTGCACTCGACCTGGAACCGGGCGTTTCGCTCCGAGTCAGGTGGACCGCGCGGCGAGCGCGCGTCGGATGGCGAGGCGCGCGTAGAACCTGAGCACGCTCGGGCAGTGCGCGATCGCTTCGCGGAGATCGGCGTCGCCGAGCGCGTCCGGGGTGTCGTAGGCCGCGAGCGTCTCCGCGGTGCTGCGCGGGAGGGAGCGCACGTCCGGGTGGTCGCGGAAGACGGCCTCCGCGCGTTCGTCGAGGGGCGAGACCGCCCGCGTCGCCCGAGTCATCGCGCGACCGATTCGCTCGGCGAGCGACGTGTGTCCGGACGGGTCTTCGAGGCCGCGGGCGGCGCGGACCTCGAGGGCTTCGAGGAGCCTCGATCCGAGCGTCGGGTTCTTGGCGACGATCGGCTCGAGATCGATCCAACGCAGCAGCGCGAGCTCCACGGGGGTCGACGCCGTGACCGTCGCCGTCGCGTTCCACCCTGTCAGGAGGCTGATCTCCGAGAAGAAGTCGCCCTCGACGAGCGTCGTGAGGCGCCGACGCCCGAGCGTGACCGCGGCCTGTCCGGTGAGGAGGAGATAGAGGCCGTGCCCGGCGCGCCCCTCGCGGACGATCTTCGCGCCCGGCCCGCGCTGGACC
>JAUHYN010001223.1 GCA_030426505.1 bacterium
GCCACCGCGGACCGCGTCACCGATCCTCCCCCGCGCCGCCGACGTAAGACACGTGTGCGCCGGTCCGATCCACCGCCACCCACGCCCGTCGAGGCCGCGGACACGCCGGCCGCGAAGGTGATGGAGGCGGCGCCCCCGAAGGCGATCGTCGCCGCGCCGCCGCGGACGATCGAGGCGCCGCCCCCGGCGCCCCCGCCCGCGGAGGCCGGCCCGAAGAAGCTCGCGTCGAGCTTCCGCGTCGATCTCACCATGGCGGACATCGAGATGACGGGCGGGATCTCGAAGAACCGAATTCGCTCCGCGCTGGAACGCAAACAGAGCGAAGCCCACGCGTGTGTCCGCCGGGCGCTCGCCGCCGGCGGCGTCCACAAGAAGGGCCGCGTGCGGGTCAAGGCGACCATCACCGTGCAAGGTCGCTTGCGAAAAGTGACGGCCGGGGGACTCACGGGGGTAGGCCCGTGCCTCGAAGACGCCTACGCTTCGGCGCGCATGCCTCGCCCGGACACCGGCGCCGTCCCCATCGAGTTCTCCTTCGACTACGCGACCCGCGACCTTTGAGCAGCACCCGAGGATGACGATGTTGGTTCGACGAATGATCGCGTGTCTCGGCGCGCTGGCCCTCGCCTCCGGCGGCTGCCTCGAGCCCGCCGACGACGACGAGATACCGCTCACCTCGTTCTTCGGCGACCCGGACGCCGATCCGGCGATGATGCCGCACGTCGAGGACAACCCGGCGCTCGCGACGAACGTCGCGCAGTTCGCGAAGAACGTCGCCTACCTCCGCGGCTACGCCGACGGCGAGGCGATCTGGTACTGGAACGTGGACGGCCCGAACGCCCCGTTCATCGCGCCGCTCTATCAAATCATCGGTCCGAACGGAGACCAGATCGGGCGCACGATCATCGACGTGATACCCGGTCAGACCGGTTACACGCCCTGGTGGCGCATCTTCGAGGTCTACACCACGCCCGAGTACGACGGCGAGCGCATCTGGTCGCGCGAGGCGATCGACGCCGGTATCCAGGCCGGCATCCTCCGCGAGCCCGTCGCCACCGACGCCGTCGCGAACTGCCCCGTCCTCCTCCGTGACACGCCAATCCAGGTCAGCCAGAACCCCGACGAATTCGCGGGCACCGAGTGGGTCTGGTACCGGAACCAGCGCGTGGACTGGGCGGTCTTCACCGACTTCATTCGCGTCCCCGCGGCCCGCCGCGACATGCCCGTCTTCCCGGTCTACATCCTACAGCGCATCGACGAAGGCGCGCCGATCTATGAGTTCGTCACCGGCATCGACATCAATCAGGATCGCCGCCTGAACGACTCCAACAACATCTTCGCGTCGGGGCTCGACGGCGATCGCTACTCACCTCTGTGGTACGTCGCGTTCGTCCGCGTGGAGGAGGACTACCTGTCGATCGACGACGCAATCACCGCCACCGTCGGCGTCGGGCTGTCGGCGGAAGATCAGTTCTACGACCCGGAGACCCAGACCGTCATCTCGTCGCAAGTCATCCCGCCCGTGGTCGAGCAACGCGAAGCTCTGGTGAATTGCCCGATTCAGCGCACGAAGGGCTCCCTGTGAGGCGCGCGCTCGTACTCATCGGCGCCCTCGCGCTCACCGGCTGCCTCGACGTGGTGGACGCCTTCGATCCGGCCGTCGGCCCCGCCACGGCCGCGCGCTGCGTGAACTCGGACTCCGATCCGAACGAGGACGTCTCCTTCTCGGAGGACATCCTCCCGCTCCTCCGCGGCGAGGCCGGCCCGGTGGGTTGCAACTGTCACCAACCCACCGATCCGGATCCCATCGGCCTCGAGCAGACGGGGCTGAACCTCTCGAGCTACGCGGGCCTGCGCGCCGGCGGCAACAACAGCCTCACCGGCGTGATCGTGGAAGGCCAACCTTGCGACAGCATCCTCTGGCAGAAGATCAACCCGGGTCCGCCGTTCGGCTCACGCATGCCGTTCGATGGCCCGCCGTTCCTGAGCGACGCCGAGCGCCGCCTGATCGCCGATTGGATCGCGGAGGGCGCCCGTGACAACTAGACGATGGGTCGCGCTGGCGGCCCTCACGCTCGCGGCCTGCGTGACCGGCCGGAGCACGCTGCGCGGCGGCCTCCCCGAAGAGCGCGTCGCGAAGTACCCCCCGGACGTGCAGGAGGCGTATCGCCTGTTCGCGGCGCGGTGCTCGCGCTGCCACACGTTGTCGCGCCCGCTCAACGCGCAGATCACCGAGTTCGATCACTGGGTCGCGTACGTGGATCGAATGCGCCACCACGCGGGCTCGGGGATCTCGAAGTCCGACGGTGAGAAGATCCTCGTCTTCCTCAAGCACTACATGGAGGAGCGCAAGGACCCGTCCGACGCGACGGACGATGGCGCTGGCGGCGGCCAGGACGGAGCGGCCGCACCATGAGGTTCCTCGGCAGCGTCCTCCTCCTCCTCGCGCTGGCGTTCCCCGCCACCGCGTCCGCCTACGAGATCGAACGCAACTTCGCCGGCTCGGCGCAGCTCGACTACCTCGCCGTGCCCAGCTCCGTCGACGCGCGCGGCTTCACGTTCGACGGCTTCACGACCGAGCTCGCGGTGAAGCTCGCCGTCGACTTCACGGAGAACTTCAGCGCCAACGTGAAGATCTGCTACGGCTGCCACGGGTTCGAGACGG
>JAUHYN010000093.1 GCA_030426505.1 bacterium
CCCGAGGTCGAGCGCGACACCGGTCGGCCAGCCGAGGCGCTCCGCGATGTCGTCCGAGGAGAGCCGGTCCCAGTGGCAGGTCAGGCGGAGCTCGTTCTCGTAGTAGGCGTCGACCGCCGCGGTCTGGGCCTCGACCTCCGCGTGGTGCGAGGAGCCGAGCGAGCCCTCGTCGACGAAGTCCGGGATGTCGCCGACGGCGTGTCCGGACCACCCGCACGTCCCGCACGACGGCGCCGGATCGATCTTCAGGCTCGCGCTACACGACGGGCAGCGGACGACGGACTCCAGCAGCGGGGCCCACGGCCGCGCTTCGCCGGAGCGCTCAGAGGTCAGGTTCGCCGCGGGCGTCGCCAAAACGCCGGGGTGATAACACTCCGTTACCGCGCGGCGGAAGACGTTTCGCCCGCGGCGCGGACCGGCGTGACCGGGAAGTCCTCGGTCGGGCGCACGGCGGCCTCGATCGCCCCCATCACCGCCATCAGGAGCGTCTCCTGGAAGGGGCGTGTGACGACCTGCACGCCGAGCGGGAGGCCCGCGGCGTCGGCCTCCGCGTGGGCGGCCACGCGGTCGAGGCGGTCGGTGAGGTCCGTGCGCGGGAGCTCGTCCTTCCGCACCCGCGTGACCGGGACGACGCCCGCCGGGAAGTCGAGGAAGTTGTAGCGCATCGCGTAGGCGCCCCCGAGGCTGAACTCCTCGGTCTGGCCGTGGCGCATCGGCGGCGTGGGGTGGATCGGGCAGATCACCGCGTCGATCCCGGCGGCGCTCCAGTTGAGCAACACCTCTTCACGGAGGCGGTTGCGCTGCGCGACGATCTCCCAGACCTCGGACACGCGCTTCTCGCGCCCCACGCGCAAGAGCCGCTCGAGGCGCAGCTCGCCCGACGACGCGAAGAACGCCGCGAGCGTTTCGCGCACGACGCCGGGGACCTTCGCGAGCGTGCGCAGCTTCTTCAGCTGCTTCACCACCGGGTCGCCGCGCAGGAACTTGTCCACCGTGCGCCCGCCGTCGCTCGCGAGCGCGGCGAAGTACGCGTAGACGATCTCCACCGGCGCGGGCGGCGCGAACGGGACGACCTCCACGCCGCGCGCCTTCAATAGGGTCGCCGCCTTCCGCACCGCGCGCTGCACCGAGGTGTGCGGCGTGAAGAAGCCGTCGTCCTCGTACACGCCCACGCGCAGGTTCGTGAGATCCATGCGCTTCGGATCCGCGGTGGAGATTGGCGGGACGCGCGCGTCGTAGGGCGTGTGCAGGTAGCTGTCGATCGCGCGCATCACCAACGCGAGGTCCGCGGTGCTGCGCGCCATCGGGCCGCACTGCGCGCGCACGATCTCCTGTCCGGGCATCGAACCCACGCAGCCGCTCATCGACCAACGATCCACCGTGGGCTTCAGTCCGAAGATCCCGGTGAACGCCGCGGGCACGCGGATCGATCCGCCGATGTCCGTCCCGATCGCGAACGGCGTGAGCCCCGCCGCGACCGCCGCCGCGTCACCGCCGCTGCTCCCGCCCGGGACGCGATCCTCGTGCCACGGGTTGTTGGTGCGCCCCCAGATCGGGTTGTCGGCCTCCTGGAACAACAGCAGCTGCGAGATGTTGCCCTTGCCGAGCACGATCGCGCCCGCGCGCGCGAGGAGCTTCACGACCACGGCGTCGTCCTCCGCGGGCGCGCCGAGGTGTGACTTCACGCCGAGCGTCACGTCGGTGCCGCGTGTGGAGATCGACTCCTTGATCGTGACGGGGAGGCCGTGGAGCGGGCCGAGCCACTTGTCCTTCGATCGCATGTCGTCCGCGATACGGGACGCGGCGATCGCCTTGTCGGCGAAGACGTGGACGAGCGCGTTGTGCTTCGGGTTGACCGCTTCGATCCGCTCGAGGTGCGCGCGCACGATCTCCTCGGACGAAGCCTCCCCGGCCTTCTGGAGACGAAGGAGTTCGACGAGCGTCCGCTCCGTGAGATCCACGGGCCGCCGTATTACGCGCTACCCGTCGTTTGTCGAGCCCACACCGCGACGCGATCGCGGCCCTGGCGCTTCGCGTCGTACAGCGCGGAGTCCGCGCGGCTCACCAGCTCCATCATCGTGGGCGCCGGCGGGTCCTTCGGCTGCGGGTGCGTGAGCGTGCAGACGCCGACCGAGACCGACAGGTGCAGCGTGTCGCCCTCGACCGTCGCCGGGCGGCTGCGGATGATCCGCGAGATACGCTGCCCGAATGCGACGGCGGCCTTCTCGTCGAGGCGCGTCGCGATCACGAACTCGTCGCCGCCGTAGCGACCGACGAGGTCCTCGGTGCGGACCGTCTTCCTCAACATCTGCCCGATGTGCGCGAGCACGCCGTCGCCCTCGACGTGTCCGTACTCGTCGTTGATGCGCTTGAAGTAGTCGACGTCGACCAGCATCACCGACAGCGCCGCGCGGTGGCGTCGCGCGTAGGCGTACTCTTGCTCGAGGCGCTCGAGGAAGTAGCGCCGGTTGTGGACGGTGGTCAGGGCGTCGCGCGTCAACGTCTCCTGCATGCGCGCGAGGAGCTCGCTCTCGCGTTCGTCCTGGTAACGCACGCGCAGAACGGTCTCGCCCGACAGCTGGATGCGATCGCCGTCCACGAGGTCGCGGCGCTTGGTGGGCTCGGCCTCGACGTACACGCCGTAGCGGCTGTCGAGATCGATGATCCGGAAGCCGCCGCTCTCGCTACGCTCGAGCAACGCGTGTTCGCGTGAGATGCCGGGGTCGATGATCGGGATCTCGACGTCCGGGTCCCGGCCGATCACGCCGCCCTGGTCGGGCACCTTCTTGTACAGGCCGGAGCACGGACCGGAGAGGACGAGCAAGGAGATGTCGTCGCGGCTCGGTTGGGGCGAGGGCGGGACCGAGAAGTCGCCCGTGGTGCCGAGATCCATCGTCGGCGCGGCCGGGGCCGAGGCGGCCTGCGAAGGCGTGGCATCGTCGGACGCGTCGTCCGACGGCTCGAGATCGGTCGTACCCCCCACGGTTCGTCCTAACCTCGTGGTTCTATCACAGGCGGTTCCCCATCGGCGCCCAAACGTACTACCAAACGACGATGTCGAAGCCCGACTGGAGCTCGCAGATCGATGCGCTCCTCCCCGACCTCGTGGCCATTCGCCACGACATCCACCGACACCCGGAGCTCGGGTTCGAGGAGCACCGCACGCAGGCGAAGGTGCGCGCGTGGCTCGAGGAGCACGGGTACACACCGAAGGTCTCGGCGGAGACGGGGCTCGTGGCGGATCTCGCGAGCGACAAGCCGGGGGAAGCGATCGCGTTCCGCGCGGATCTCGACTGTCTCCCGATGCAAGAACACACCGCGCTGCCGTACCGCTCCGTACACGACGGTCGCGCGCACAAGTGTGGCCACGACGGGCATACGACGATCCTGATGGGCGTCGCTGCGGTGTTGGCGAAGAACGCCGGCGCGCTGACGCGTCCGGTCCGCCTGATCTTCCAACCCGCGGAGGAGGGCGTCCGCGGGGGCGGCGCGCGCGTGATGGTGCAGGAAGGCGCGGTCGATCGCGTGGCCGAGATCTACGGGCTGCACAATTGGCCCGGGTACCCGAAGGGCCACGTGCGCGTGAAGCCGGGGGCGCTGATGGCGCAGGTCCACTCGTTCGATCTCACGGTGCGCGGCGTGGGCGGGCACGGGAGTCAGCCGCAGCTGTGCGTCGATCCGATCGTGGCGAGCGCGCACCTCGTCACCGCGCTGCAGACCGTCGTGTCGCGATCGATCGCGTACGACGACCAGGCGGTGGTCTCGGTCGGCGCGATCCACGCCGGGAAGGCGGACAACATCATCCCCGACGTCGCGACGCTGCGCGGGACCATCCGGACCTTCGACCCCGCCGTGACCGCGCGCGTCCTCGAGCGCTTCGACGCCGTGGTGCAAGGCGTGGCGGCGACCTTCGGCGTGACGATCGAGACCGAGATGATCACCGGCTACCCGGTGCTGATGAACGATCCCGAGTGCGCCGAGCTCGTAAGGGAAGTGGCCGGACAGGTCGTGGGTTCGGAGCACGTGAGCGCCGACGACCTGCCGATGGCCGGCGGCGAAGACTTCGCCTACTTCTGCGAGGCCACGCGCGGCGCCTACTTCTTCCTGGGCGCCAAACGCGGCGAGGAGAAGACGCCCGTATGTCATCACCCGGACTTCGACTTCGACGACGACCTCATCGGGCTCGGGATGCGGATGTTCCTCGGCATCGCCGAGCGGAGGGCGATGTGATGCGGCGACTCTCGATCCTGGCCGCCTTCGCGTTCGCCGTCGCGTGCGACGCGAGCGGTGACGACGGCATGACGGTGGCGCGCGACGGTGGCGTCGCTTCGGCGGACGGCGGCGCGCGCGACGCAGGCCCCGCGCCGCGCGACGGCGGTTCGTTGATCGGCCCGGTCCCCGAGTACACGCAGCGCGCCGGCGATCCGCAGGCGGGCTACGCGGCGTTGGTGAATCGCGGCTACGTCGGGTGCGGCGTGCCGAAGGCGGCATTCGACCAGGCGTTCAGTGGGACGCCGGCGTCGTTGAAGCTCTCGGGGCGCGACGACCTGAATCGAGATCTGCCGTACGACTTCAACGCTTTCGTCACGACGAGCAGCGTGACGGTGGTGGCTTCGAATTGCCTCACCTGTCACGCGTCGGTGTTCGACGGGCAGGTCGTGATGGGGCTCGGCGATTCGCTGCGCGACTTCACCGCGGACCCTTCGCAGTTCGCGGAGCTCGCGGGGTTGTTGGTGTCGAACGACCCGGCGGAGCGCGCCGAGTACGAGAAGTGGAAGACGCGCATCCAGACGACCGCGCCGTTCATCCGCGAGCAGGTGATCGGCACGAACCCCGCCGACAACCTCGCGGCGATCCTCTTCGCGCACCGCGATCCCGAGACGCTCGCGTGGCTCGACGAGCCGGCGATCGAGGTCCCGGAGCGCACGCCGCTGCCGGTCGACGTCCCGCCGTGGTGGCGCATGAAGAAGAAGAACGCGATGTTCTACAGCGCGGCGGGGCGCGAGGATCACGCGCGCATCATGATGACCGCGTCGGTGCTCTGCGTGGACTCGGTCGAGGAGGCGGAGGCGATCGACGCGTACTTCCCGGACGTGCGCGCTTACATCGCGAACCTCGAGCCGCCCGCGTTCCCGCGCGCGATCGATCAGCAGAAGGCGGCGGAGGGGAAGACGTACTTCGACACGTACTGCGCGCGGTGCCACGGCACGTACTCCGAGGACGGCGCGAGCGACACGTACCCGAACCTCGTGGTGTCGCTCGACGAGGTCGCGACGGATCCGATGCTCGCCGCGGGGACGGCGCAGCTCGCCGCGCGCTTCGTGCAATGGTTCGAGGCGTCGTTCTACGGGGCGATCGCTTCGCTCGTCCCGGCGGAGGGCTACCTCGCGCCGCCGCTCGACGGCGTGTGGATCACGGCGCCGTTCCTCCACAACGGCTCGGTCCCGGACCTGGAGACGCTCCTCGACAGCGATGCGCGCCCGACCTACTGGACCCGCTCGTTCGACGACGCGGACTACGACTACGACCGCGTGGGCTGGACCTGGACCGCGCACGATCGCGGCCACCGCGACATCGGCAACCCCGCGGAGCGCCCGCGCGTCTACGACACCACGCTCCCGGGGCACGGCAACGGCGGGCACACCTTCGGCGACGTCCTCACGGACACGCAGCGCGCGGCCGTGATCGAGTACCTGAAGACGCTCTGAGCCCCTCCACCGCGGCGCCTGCAAGCGCCTGCAAGTGATCCGACGGCCACGCCGCTCGAATACTGGCGGGCATGAGCCACTCCCCGTCGCCTCGCAGGAAGTCCGTCGTATGAGCGCCGCGCTCGATCCCGTCGCAGCGCGCCCCAGCTGGATCGCTGAGCCCGGTGAGGTGATCGGCGGCTACGAGGTGAAGTCGCTCATCGCGATCGGCTCCACCGCGCACGTGTTCCTCGCGCACCACGCGCTCCTCGGGCGGCCGGCGGCGGTGAAGGTGCTGTCGCCCGAGTTGGTGTCGAACCCGTCGGTCGTCGCGCGGCTCCTCACCGAGGCGCGCATCGTCAACGACATCCGCCACCCGAACATCGTCGACATCTTCGACTTCGTCGCGACGCAGACCCCGAAGCGCATCGCGCTCGTGATGGAGCACGTGGATGGACCGAGCCTCATGCAGCTGCGCGGTCACCGGTTCCGCTTCGACCAGGCGATCGCGATCGCGATTCAGCTCGTGGAGGCGGTCGGCGCCGCGCACCGCGCGGGCGTCATCCACCGCGACCTGAAGCCCGGCAATCTCCTCCTCACCGCGCACCCGTCCGAATCGATCGGCGTGCCCACGCTGAAGCTGGTGGACTTCGGGATCGCGAAGCTCGCGCAGGTCGCCGGCCGCACTGCCACGGGGATGATGCTCGGGACGCCCGCGTACATGGCGCCGGAGCAGATCGCCTGCCGCCCCGAGCCGACGCCGGCCACCGACGTCTACGCGATCGGCGAAGTGCTGTACGAGCTCCTCGCCGGGCGCCGCGTCTTCGCCGCGAACGCGATCCACGAGACCGTCCGCGCCAAGCTGCGCGGTCACCTCCCCGAGCTCGTGCTCCCGCACACCGTCCCGGAGCGCGTCGCGATCCTCGACGTGGTCCGCGCGTGCCTCGCGCGCGCTCCGCAGGATCGACCGCGCCTCGACGAGGTGCGCGCGCTGCTGTGCCGCGTCTATCCCGAGACGTGGCGCGCGCCACTCACCGAGGGAGCGCAGGTCGTCGCCGACAGCCTCCCGCGCGTCCCCGCCTACCGCGAGGAATGCACCAAGCCGATCGTGCTCGACCCGCACGCCGCGCCCACGCACGCGCCGAGTGAGTCGGATCCGGGCGCCGACGCGGTGACGATCCCGCCGCGCCTCGTGCTCGACGCGGACATCGACGTCACCGACGACGCGCTGCAGGTCTCCGCCCCCGTCCGGCCCGATCTCGCTGCGCTCTGCGGCGACCTCGACATCGACGAGACCCGCACCGGCGAACACTGCGGCCTCCCGCCGTCGCTCTCGGCGCCGACGGAGCTCGAGCTCGTCATCGACACCACGAACGAGGACACCGCGGTGCGACCCTTTGCGCGCACGCCGAACGACGTCGCGTGGCTCGTGGAAGAGGGCGAGCGCGTGTGGCCGGAGCCGGTGCTCGAGGCGCCGCCGATCCCGGCGCGCCGCTCGCTGGGTGAGGCGACCGAGATCGAGCATGACGATCTGCTCGCGGCCGAGACCGAGGCGGCGCCGTACCCCTCGCATCAGGCGCGCACGATCGTGCCGGCCGGCGTGGTCCTCCCCACGCAGCCGCTCGAGCTCCGCCTCGATCCCGAGGAGGGCCCGTGGGAGGTCGCGAGTGATCGCACGCGACCGGATCACGATCCCGCCGAGGTCTCCGCCGGGCTCGGCGCCGCGCATCGTACGATCGCGGATCCCGCGACGCTCCGCTCGGCGCCGTGGCACCTGTCGCGCCTCGCGCTACCGCCCGAACCGGCGGCGCCGACGCGGCCTCTACCGCGCGTGCCGACGATTCCGCTGCCTACGATCCCGCGCGACCGGAGCTGGCCGATGCTCGTCGCGATCGGGCTCATCTTCGCGGGGTCGGTAGGCGGGATCGTGTTGGCGCTGCACGGCGCGGTTTGACGGCGACCGTGACGAGCGGGCGGAGCCGCGCGAGCGACTTCTTCCCGATCCCCTTGATGCGGAGCAGGTCACGCACGCGCCGGAACGGTCGCCGCGTCCGCGCCTTCACGATCGCGGCGGCGCGCTTCGGTCCGATGCCGGGGAGCTTCACGAGCTGCGCGACCGTCGCCGTGTTGAGCTCCAGCTTCGGGGCTTCGGGCTCGGCCGCGACCGCGCGGGCGGCGAACACCAGGAGGAGGAGGGTGACGATGAAGTGCCTCATGCGGCGCCCGCCACTGCGAGGCGCGGGCCAACCGCGGGCGCTGTCGACTCGGGGCCCGCGTTCGATTGTCGGACGAATCGTCCGATTGTCGGACGGCGTCCGGACGCCGGATGGCGTGGCGCACGTCGAGTGATAGCGTCGCGCGTGGTGGAGACGTTCGGCCCCTACCAGTTGCTCGAACGCATCGCCTCGGGCGGTGTCGGCGAGATCTATCGCGCGCGCATGGCCGGGGCGGGCGGGTTCGAGAAGATCGTCGCGATCAAGCGCATCCTCCCGGACCTCGCGCAGAGCGCGGAGCTCATCCAGTCGCTGATCGACGAAGCGCGCCTCGCCGCGCGCCTCACGCACGGCAACATCGTGCAGATCCTCAACCTCGAGCGCTTCGGCGAGGACTGGGGCGTCGTGCTCGAGTTCGTCGACGGCATCGATCTGTTCCGCCTCGAGCGCGTGCTCGAACAACACGAGCGCCGCCTCGGCGTCGACGAGTGCGTCCACGTCGCGAAGGAGATCCTCGTCGCACTCGACTACGTGCATCGCCTCCAGGACGACGACGGCCACCCGCTCGGCCTCCTCCACTGCGACATCGCGCCCGCGAACGTGATGGTGAACGTCGGCGGCGAGGTAAAGCTCCTCGACTTCGGGATGGCGCGCAGCGAGAGCATGGTCGCCGTCGAGGGCGGCGTGCGCGGCGGGAAGATCCGCTACCGCGCGCCCGAGCAGGCCCGCGGCGAGGAGTTCGATCTCCGCGCCGACATCTACTCGACCGCCGTCGTCCTGTGGGAGCTGCTCGCGGGCGAGCGCGTGTTCGAGTCGATGACGCTCGAGGAGATCATGTCCGCCGTGGAGCGCGGCGACGTCCCCGGGATCGAGACGGTCCGCACGGGGCTCCCGGACGGCCTCGTCCGCGTGCTGAGGCGCGCGCTGTTCCCCGATGTGCGCTACCGCTACCCGCACGCGGCAGCGTTCCTCCGCGCGCTCGAAGATCTCGAAGTGGGGCGCGACCCCGCGCGGAGCCGTCACGTGCTCGCGGAGATCGTCTCCGCGATCCGACGTGAGGCGCGGCCCGGCGCGCCGCGCCCCGCGAAGCCGGTCACGGTCGCGGAGGACCTCAGCCTCGAAGACGCGCTCGAGAGCGCGCTCGATGCGCAACCCGAGTGACGCGCGCCCCGCTTCGTGCCAGCCTTGACGGCGACGATGGGCGAGAGAGAGCGGCGCCAATTCCCTCGCGTTCCACTGAATGTCCTCGTTCAGTATCGCTTCGACACGTTCGACGACTTCACCGCCGAGTACGCCGAGGATCTGTCGATGGGCGGCATCTTCATCCGCACCGACGACGTCCGCCCCATCGGCACGCACATCTATCTGCAGTTCACGCTCCAGGCGGGCCGCCGCCTCGTCGAGGCGCTCGGGCGAATCATCCGCCTCGTCCCGGGGGACGACGGGGGGATGGGCATCGAGTTCGTGAACCTCGACGACGACTCCCGCGCGCTCCTCGCGCGCATCGTCACGGACCGCGAAGCGTCCACGGACCTCGTCGAAGACTGAAATCGCTTGCCAGCGCGGGCGTGGATCGCCAATCACCTCTTCGTTGCGCCTCGACCGGTTCCAGAAGCTCGCGCTGTCCACCACCGTCGCGACCTACCTGCTGATCGCGGTGGGCGGGCTCGTGCGCGCCGCGGGCGCCGGCCTCGGTTGCCCCGATTGGCCCCGGTGCTTCGACCGCTGGATCCCCCCGACGGACGTCTCCCAGGTCCCGCCCCACATCGACCCGAGCCTCTTCAACTTCGCGAAGGCCTGGACCGAGTACGTGAACCGCCTCGTCGGCGTCACGGTGGGGTTCCTGATCTTCGCGACGCTCGTCCTCGCGTGGCGTCACCACCGCCGCTCGCCGCGGGTGTTCTGGCCGACGGTCGCGTCGTTCCTCCTCGTGGGCTTCGAGGGGTGGCTCGGCGGGCAGGTCGTCCGCTCCGGGCTCCAGCCGATCGTGCTCACGGCGCACCTCGTGCTCGCGCTGCTGATCGTGAGCCTACTGCTGTACGCGACGGTCACCGCGTTCTTCCCGGGCGGCCGCGTCGACGTCCCGCTCTCCGCGCAGCGCAGGAACCTCGGGCGCGCCGCGCTCGTCGTCTTCGCGCTCACGCTCGTGCAGATCGGGATCGGCGCGCTCGTGCGCGGTGACATCCAGGAGATCGCGAAGCTCGAGCTCCCGCGCACGGAGTGGGTGATGCAGCTCGGGGCGATCGACATCGTCCACCGCCAGGTCGCGGTCCTCACCACGCTCGCGGTGTTCGGCCTCGCGTGGCTCGTGTTCCGCCACGCCGAGCGCGACGCGTGGCTCCGCGGCTTCTCGGTCGCCGCCGCGCTGCTCGTGGGAGGTCAGGCCGCGGCGGGGCTCGGCCTCGCGTACTTCGCGATGCCGCCCACGCTCCAGGTGATGCACCTGTGGCTTTCGAGCCTGCTGCTCGGCGCGCTGACGGTCGTGGCGATGCTCGCCTACCGCGTGGATCCGCGGTGGGTGACCGGCGAGAGCCGCTCCCAGGTGAAGCCGTCCGAGAAGTAGATGCGCTCGGCGCGCCCGTAGACGTCTTCCTGATCGACGAGGCCGAAGTAGCGGCCGTCGAGGCTGTTCGGGCGGTTGTCGCCCAACACGAGGAGCTTGCCCTCGGGGATGATGGTCGGCCCGAGGTCGCGGCCGGGGCCGTACACCACGTCGTGCGACTCCTCGAGGAAGCGGCCGTCGACGAAGACCCGCCCGTCGCGCACCTCGACGCGATCGCCCGGCACGCCCACGACGCGCTTCACGAGCGTGCGCTCGTCGACCGGCGAGCGCAGCACCACGACCTCACCGCGCTCGGGCGTGGAGAACGACGAGAGGTAGGTCATCGAGAAGGGGATACGGAAACCGAACGCGAGCTTGTTGACGAGGATGCGATCTCCGACCTGTATCGTCGGCTCCATCGAACCCGTGGGCACGGTATAGTGATCCGCGAGTGAGGAGCGCGCCGATGTGATCGTGACCACGAGTGCGAGCAACGATCCCGCGCTCTTCAGCCGTCGCGTCCACTGCGCCTTGTCGATCTCGCTCATGGTCCATCGACCCAACACCCCCTACCGGACCATTCTTCCCGTGGCTCTCGCCCTCGCGGTGACCGGCTGTCGGGGCGCCGACCTCGCCGCGATCGGCGACCTCCCCCCTGGCACCTACGTGGCCATACTCGCGTACGCGGACGACACCTTCGTGGGCTCGAGTGGGCTCACGCGCGTGGATTCCAACGGGCGCGTCGCGATCGCGCTCGACGCCGTCGACGACCCCGAGCGCTACGTCGTCTACGCCTACGACTTCGACGCGATCGATCGCCTGCACGGCCGCCCCGCCGAGGCCGACCTCGCGACGATCCCCGTGGCGCTCGCGGGGACCAACGGACCTCGGCTGCCCGCGCCTGCGTTCGTCGGCGGGTTCGTGCCCGGCGATCCCGTCTCCCAGGTCGCGGTCGCGCCGGACCTCACCGTGTCGTGGCTCCCCGACTGCCCCGCGCTCCTCGGGTTCGACGAGATCGGTCACGCCAACGAGTCGTGTCGACCGCTCGTGTGCGGGACCGTCGCGCGCCAGTCCGGCTGCACGCTCGACGTCGAGACGCCGCTGTGCGCGGGGGGGCGACTGCGCGGCTTCGTCCGCGGCGACGGGACCGTGGACTTCGAGCCGTCGGTGCAGTTCGGCGCGTGTGTCTCCCGGGCGACGCGCTACGACGCCGCGCTCTCGTTCGAGTGTCAGGGCGGGTTCTTCGAGGGCTCGGTGTGTCCGATCGACGTCTACTCGCGCGCGCCGCCCCTCGCGTTCGAGATGATGACGCGATCGACCGGCGACGCCGAGCCGATCGTGGGCGCCCAGGGCGTCGGCGGTCCGCGACACCTCGGGGGGATGGCGCTGCTCGATGGCGACGTGGTCGTCACGCGCTTCGAGCGCCCGGTGAACGATCTCGCGTGCCGCGGCGTCGACACCGAGCTCCTGTTCTTCGACCACGACTCGCTGCTGCAGACCCAGGGCGTCCCGACGCTCGACTGTCTCCGTTGGCTGCGTCGCGTGCCCGGGGCGGACGAGGTCGTCGGGGTCTACAACGACGGGGACGTCGGCCTCGCGCGGATCGACGCCGCGGGGGAGGTCGTGCGGACGGCGACGATCACGCTCGGTCCGAACGAGTTCCCGAACGACGTCGCGGTGGACCCCGGACAGAACCGCGTCGTCCTCCTCGTCACCGGCGTCGGCGACACGCCGGGCTACGCGATGGTGTTCGAGCTCGACGACTTGTCGTTCGTAGAGCGGACCGCCGATCTCGGGCGCACGCCGCGCGCGGCGACGATCCTCTCGGGGGGCGTCATCGCGAGCATCGATAGCGATCTCGAGATCGTCTACCTCGCGCAGGGCCAGAGCATCGCCGCGTACGACATGCGGACGCAGTGCGGGAAGGGCTCGGCGCGCGACATCATCCGGCACCCCGCGACGAGTCGGATCCTCGTCTCGATGCGCACCGAGGTCCACGCGATCTTCTCGCTCGACCCCGAGGGCGACGGGACGTGTCGCCGCTTCGGCTTGTTCGAAGAGGTCGCGGAGCCGCAGGCGCTCGCGTTGTGGCCGAACGACCCGGACCTCGTGCTCGCCGCGTTCGACGGCACGGAGGAGAGCGGCCACGACCGCACGTTCCTCGCGTTCGCCCACGTCGCCGAGTCGCGCATGTTGCCGGGCGTGGCGGAGATCGGCGTCGGCCCGGTCGCGGAGCTCGAGGTCACGCGCGACGGCGTCGTGTTCGCGTTGCTCGCGTGGTCGGATCGGATCGTACGCGCCGTGTACCGGCCGTGATTAGCCGCGTCGCTTCCACCACGCGGTGACGGCGGAGGTTGCGGCGGACGTCGCGTTCTTCACGGCGTCCTGCGCGCGATCGAATTGCTGCTCCACGGTGCCGTCCTCGAACGCGGTCTTCGCGCGCTCGGCGGCCGCGCCCAGTGTGCCCGCGATGGTGCCGGCTTGCTGTTCGTTGAACGTCGCGTGGGTGGACGCGCCGGTCGCGAACGTCGCGCCGCACGCGCCGCACTTCATGACGTTCTTCGGCGCGAACGCGAACATCTTCACGAAGTACAGCTCGACGGTGCGCGAGACCTCCTGCTCGTAGAACACCGTCGTCTGCTTGCACTGTTCGCACGCGCGCGTGAGCTGCTGGCCGCCGATCACGGGGCGCGATTGCTCGCCGGCGCCGAGGAAGAGCCACACGCCGAGGATCATCGCCGACCCCACGGGCGCGGGCCACCCGCGCGGGTCCGGCCCCGGGTCTTGCACTGCAGGCCTAGGGTACCGCACTGCCGGGGTTTTCGACGGCGCCGCAACATCGATATGCTGCGTCGCGTAATAGGGTTTCGAGGAAAGTTGCCGATATCGCACACGTATTCGTTCGATTGTTGTCGCAAAGTTGTTGCGGGGCACAACGAGACAGGCGTATCAAACCGTCATGCCGTACCGCAGCGCCGCAATCCGCTCTACGGGGATGTGCGTACCGGAGACAGAGCGCCCGAATTCGGAGCTCCACGCCCGCTTCGCGGCGCAGCACGGCGAGTTCGTCGTGAAGATGGAGGCCAAGACGGGTATCCGCACCCGCTTCGTCTCCCCCGCCGACTGG
>JAUHYN010001224.1 GCA_030426505.1 bacterium
TCGTCCGCGCACCTCCTGCAGACAACCGCAGCTCGAACGCCGCGAAGGACGTGTCGTACCGCCCGCCGAACACCGCGTGCCACGCCGTCCCCCCCGACAGGATGCTGCCGCGGACCCCGCCGGTGACGAACGCCGAGGTCGCCGAGGTCACGTCGGTCCCGCCCTTCCGGACGACCCGCGCGAACGCGAGCCGCGACATCGAGTCGGACGACACCCGGCGCGAAGCGCGCGCGGGGACGTCGAAGTCGCCCTGCATCAAGTGGTCGTCGCCGCGGCGCGTGACGCGGTACGGCCCGGCGGCGACGGCGAGCGCGCGGTGGCCCGCGTCGAGCGAGACCTCCGCGACCGTGACGTCGCGCGCACGATCGTGGACGAGGTAACGACCGCGCTCCACGAACTCGAGGACGCCAATGCCCGCGCGCGCCGCGCGGATGTCCGTGAGCGCGAGGTCGTCGCGGCCTTCCAGATCGATCTTGTAGGTCGGGTGTTGGGGCCCGGCGATCGTGACGTTGGTCGCGGCGAGCGTCCGCTGCGACGCGTAGGCGAACGACTCCTGCAACGTGACGATGCCGTCTTCGTTGTGGTCGCCGGCGCCGCGCATCGCGGACGCGAAGAAGTGCGTGAAGAACGAAGCGCCGAGCTCGTCGGACTCCTGCGCGTCCTCGCCCGCCGCGCTCGACGCGATGATCGCGACGCCCTTCGCTTCGAGGTCGTGGACCACGTGGACCGGGAACGCTCCGGAGTGCCAGCCGCCCTTCACGCGCGTGAGCACGCCGGAGCGACACGCGTCGAGGACGAGCACCCGCGCGCCGGCCGGCGACGACACCACGCGGTCGCGCAGCTCGGTGAGCGCGAAGCGCGTGTCACCGAGGTGGAGCGCTTCGGCGTCCGCGTGGCCCGAGTAGTAGACGAACACCAGCGCGCCGTCGCCGTGCGCGGCGGCGCGGCGATCCATGTCGTCGAGCGCGGCGCTGAGGCGCGACGCGGACGGCGCGACGAGGGATACGACGTCCTCCGCTGCGAAGCCGCCGATCGAAGTGAGGATGTCGGTGATGCGCGCGGCGTCGCGCTCGGCGTAGCGGAGCGGTTCGTCGCCAGGCGCGCCGCGGTTCGCGCCGACGACGAGCGCGATGCGCTTGCTCGCGACGGCCTCGGTCGCGATCGACGACAACGCGAGCGCCACCGCGAGCTGCGCGACGAACCTCATGGCACGGGGATCTTCTCGATGACGAACGAGGCCTGGAGGCAGTCGGTGGCGAGCGGCGCCATGCGCGCGGGATCTCCGCCCGCCGCGGAGAGCGCGGCGCGCACGTCGCGTTCGAGGCGCGCGACTTCGGGCGGCGAATCGCACACCACGGCGACGAGCCGCTCGCTGCCGAGCGTCGCGTCGAGCGTGATGCTGCCGTCCAACAGCAGCGCGTGGTGGGCGTCGATCGGGAGCATGGGCGCCTCGTGGGGATAGTACACCGTGACGTTCGGCGCGGCGTCGGCCGACGCGACGGCCACGAACCCGGCCCGCGGCGCCTCGAGGCGGAAACGGATCGACGCGCCCGGCGTGAGCTTCGCGCCGGGGAGGAGCGCCTCCACGCGACCGTCGCGGTGCTTCGCCACCACGTCGAAGCCGAGCGCGCCCTTCGACCGGGTCGTCGGCGTCGGGCTGCGACTCACCGTGAACGACACGAGCATCACCGCGGCGGCCATCGCGGCGGCGTACGGCCACAAGCGCGGCGGCGTCGCCTTGCGCAAGCTGGCCTGCGCCCACGCGTTCGTCATGAACGTATCGCGCGCCTCGACGAACCGCTCGCGCCGGTGCCGACACGCGCCACACACCGCGAGGTGTTCGGACCAGGCGACGTTCGACTCCCCCGCGATCTCGCGATCGAGCTCGAGATCCGACAGACATTCGGTCATGGCGTACCTCCCTCCGCCGCGCGCTGGGCGCGCTCGCGGAACGCCTCGAGGCGGTTGCCCACCGTGCGGCGAGAGACGCCGAGGAGCTCGGCGATCTCGGACTGCTTCATCTGGTCGAGGTAGTAGTAGACGGCGACCTGCGCGAGGTCTTCGGGGACCCGCCGCATCACCTCGCGGAGGAACACGCGATCCTCCATGCGGTTGGTGGTCGACGGCCGGCGCGGGTGCCGCGTGTCGAGGAGCTCGAGCCGGCGGCGCTCGTCCCGCGTGACGTTCAGGCAGTAGTTCGTGGTGACGCGGTACAGCCACGTCGTCGGCGAGACGTCGTCCCAGATCTCGACGCCGGAGCGGATCGCGCGCACGAATACCTCCTGGACCGCGTCCCGCGCGGCCGCTTCATTGCCGAGGATCGCGGACGCACGCCGGTACACCATCGAGCCATGGGCTCGATACAAGGCCTCCATCGTCCCGCGATCCATTCTCGCCGTGGCCATGCCTTTAACCCGCGAACCGGAGTCGGGGGCAAATCGCGGCGCATTTTTCAGCGCTCGAGGTAGAGGCGCCTCGCGAAGCTGTTCGACTGGTCTGCGATCAGGAGCGAATCGCCGTCCAGCGTGACGCGGGAGAGGAACCCGAAGTCCGCCTCGAGGGCGTCCCCGCCGATGCCCTCGTCGCCGTTCTTGCCGGTCCCGGCGATCGTGGTGATGACGCCGTTCGTGTCGATGCGCCGGACGCGGAAGTTGGC
>JAUHYN010001225.1 GCA_030426505.1 bacterium
TGATCTGGTAGATCGCCCAGAACATCAGGATCAGGAGCACCCAGAGGGCTAGGGTCTTGTGGCTCTGCCGCATCGTTTCGTTTTTCCGATCAGGAACCCGCGAGGGTACCGTGGTCCAGCATTCTAGGGTTCATTGTCCAGAACACCCAAACATCCTTTGTTGTTTCTCGAACGGGCGCGCCATCCCCGCGGAGGAGCCCCGGGATCCACAGGACCTCGCCTGCGGCCTGTACGACCCAGATCGCGCCCCTCGCCTCGACCGGGACCCCGCCTTCGCGGAGCACATCGCGCACCTTTCGATGAAATGACCGACCGTAGGGTCGGATCCGATCGCCCGGCAGCACCGGCCGAACCGTGAACGCGCCGACCGACGACGCGTCGAAGATCGCGACGCGGCGCCCGTCCGGGATCGGGCCTCGGTCCCACGGGCGACGCTCGAACCGGATCGGCTCCGGCGAGAACGAGGGAGGCGGCGCCGCACGTCGAGGTTCATCGGCACTTTCGCCTCGTCTTGAAACACCGTTTGCCATCCGCGCTAAACGCCCCCGGATCCCCGGTCGATACCGCCGCTCCAACAGCGGCAGGAGCTCCTTCCGGATCCGGTTCCGCAGGTAACGCGGCTCGCGGTTCGTCGGGTCCTCCCGCCACTCGAGGCCGTGGCGCTCGGCGTGCGTACGAAGCACCGACTTCGGGACGTCCAGTAGCGGGCGGACGATCGCGTCGCGCCGCGGCGGGATGCCCGACAACGAACCGGTCCGCACCAACGCCATCAACACCGACTCGGCCTGATCGTCCTCGGTGTGCGCGGTCAGGACGAACGCCGCGTCGGCCTCCGCCTGCATCTCGGCGAGCGCCGCGTACCGCGCCTCGCGCAGCGCGGCCTCCGCGTCCGAGGTCGGCGTGACGCGGCGCTCCAGGAACGGCGCGCCGATCGACGCCGCGAACCGCGCCACCGCGCGCGCGTCCTCCGCCGACTCCGCGCGAACGCCGTGGTCGACGTGCGCGACGAACACGCGCCGCGCGCCATACAGAGTGACCGCGGCGTAGGCGAGCACGGTCGAGTCGAGCCCGCCCGAGCACGCGACGAGCAGCCGCGTCTCGTCGCCGCGCGTGACGCCGAGCGGTTCGAGCGCGCGCTCGATGGCGGCGAGCAACATCGAAGCGGAGCACACCCCGGCGCGCTGCGCCGAATCAAGCCCGCGATCGCACCCCGCGCACCGACGTGGCAGGCTCCGCCGCGTCATGCGCGTCGCCCTCGTGGTCCCGGTCGCGCGCGCTCGGGGCGCGGACACGGCCGCGCAGCTGGAGCGGATGTGGCCGTGCGTCGAACACGCGCGCGCCCTCGCTCGGCAGGGCGCCGACGTCACGTTGTTCGTCGACGGGCCCCGATCGGGCATCGAGCCCCTCGGCGACGGCGCGCGCGTCCGCACCGTGGGCCTGTTCGCCGCGCGCGTGGAGCGGCTCGTCCTCACCGCCGCCGCCACGCGGCCCGACATCTTGCACCTGTTCCACCTCCGCGCGACGCCCGCGCTCCTCGCGGCCTGCACGGTCGGGCGCACGGTCGCGGCCGAGTACAACGGCGGCCCGCCGTGGCGACGCGGCTCGGCGCTGATACGCACCGCGACCCGGCGCCTCGCCGTCGCGTTCTTCACGGCGCCCGAGATCGCCGCCCCGTTCGAAGAAGCCGGCCTCGCGGCGCCCGTCGCGACGCTCCCGGAGGTCAGCTCGAGACGCACGTCGGCGGATCGCGAGCGCGCGCGACTTCGCCTCGGCTACGAAGGCGAAGGGCTCCGCCTCCTCGTGGTCGGACGACGAACGCGGGAGAAGGGCGCGGCGTGCGTGATCGAGGCCTTCGCCGAAATCACCCGCGAGGTCCCCGACGCCCGACTCACCTGGGCCTCGTGGGGCGGCGAAGTCGGTGACGTCTCCGATCCACGCATCGTCGTGGAGCGCGTCGACGATCCCCAGCGAATGGCCGACCTCTACGCCGCGAGCGACGTGATGATCCACGCGAGCCACCGCGAGATCTGCGGCACGGCGTTCATGGAGGCCCTCCAGAGCGGCTGCCCGATCGCCGCGAGCGACATCCCTGCGTTCCGCGCGAACGCGATCGAGGGCGCGGTCACTCTGTGCCCGGTGGACGACGCCGCCGCCTTCGCGCGCGCCGCGCTCGACCTCGCCGCGCGAGCTGACGCGCGCCGTCGCGCACGGGAGGGCTTCGAAGCGGAGCTCTCGTTCGACGCGATCGCGCGCCGTCGCCTCGCGGTCTTCGAGCGCTTGCTCGCGTGAACGTCGCGTCATGGGCGCGCCGGTGGCCGGTCGTCCTCCGAGCGCCCTCGCCACGACGACGTCACGTGTGACGCCGTCACGCCGTCACGCGCCGCGCCCGTGATTCGAGACGCGAAGTCGGAGGCTTCCCTGCGCGCGACGCCGGCACGCGCGCTGCAGTAGGCCCCGACGACCGGCGCCAAGGAGGCCGGAGAGTCATGAACACCACCCCACGAATCATTCAATCATTCACACTCATCGCCGCCTTCTCGACGTTCGCGGCCTGCGGCACCGGCGAGGACTTGGCGTCCTTCGGTACGACGGCGCGTCCCATTCCGAACGAGATCGATCCCACGCTCCCACCGGGCGACGACGACGACGACGTCT
>JAUHYN010001226.1 GCA_030426505.1 bacterium
CGGTCGGCGCCGCTTCGAGTCGATCCTCTCGGTGCTCGCGTCACTCGCGCGCCGCGGCGTGGACCTCCGCATCCTCCACGCCGAACTCCCGTCGCGACCATTCCGCGAAGCGTTCGACGCCGAGCCCGATCTCGTCGAGGGGGGCCTCGAGCTGAGGATGTGCCCACGCGTCCACTTCAAGGCCGTGATCGTCGACGGCCGCTTCCTCTACCTCGGCTCGGCGAACTGGACCGGCGCGGGCCTCGGCGTGCGCGCCGCGCACAAGCGCAACTTCGAGCTCGGCATCGTGACGGAGGACGAAGCGATGCTCGACGAAGTACAGGCCCAGTACGAGAGCCTCTGGCGCGGCGACCCGTGCCGCGCGTGCGGCCTGCGCGAGCAGTGCGACGCGCCCCTCGACGGTTGACGACGGCCGCCTCCTGCCGCGATCGATGGGGTGTGCGCCCCGGGATCGTCGTCGCTGCGCTGCTCTTCGCGTGCTCCAACACGCCGACCGAGCGCCTCGTCGTGGGCGACGGCGGCCCGGCGGACGCGGGGGTCGAGGTCGACCGCGACGGCGGCGTCTTTGGCGCGAGCGACGCAGGCGCGACCGACGCCGCGATCCGGGACAGCGGCGCGCGTGACGCGGGCGTGTTCCGGCCCGTCCCCCTCCCCCGGCGCATCTGCGCGGGCGACGGCTACACGTGCTTCCTCTCGGACCTCGACGGCGAAGTGATCTGCACTGGCGGGTTCGAAGCCGAGGCCGCCGCGCTCGGCCCCGCGATCGGCGTCGCGTGCGGCGCCGCCCACGTGTGTTCGTTGAAGACGGACGGCGCGCTCGCGTGCGTCGGCGAAGACGCCGACGGGCAAGCGACGCCGCCCGCGGGCACCTTCGTCGCGGTCTCCGCAGGCGACGTCCACGGCTGCGCGTTGGATCCACTCGGCGCGATCGTGTGCTGGGGTCGAATGATCGCTCCGCCCACCGGGGCGTACTTCGAGATCGACAGCGGCGCGCGACACGTCTGTGCCGTCTCCCGCAGCGGCGCCCTGAGCTGCTTCGGCGCGAACGACTCGATGCAGGCGTCTCCCCCCGCGGGTCCGTTCGAGCGCGTCTTCCTGGGCGGCGATCGATCGTGCGCCAAACTCCAGCGCGGCGGGATGACCTGCTGGGGGCGCGACCGGCCGTTCCTGCAAGGCGCCGTCTACGCCGCCCTCGGCGATCGCCACGCGTGCGGCATCACCGGCCGCGGCTTCGTCCAGTGCGAAGGCGACAACGAGAACGGTCAGACGGCGCTTCAGGGCGACTTCATCGAGATCGCGGCGGGGCGCGACCACACGTGCGGCATCCGGCCCAATGGCGACGTCGAATGCGGCGGCCTCCGCTGAGCGAAGTGTTCGACGGGTTGGGCGACCATCGCGGCGGCTGGTCACGACATCGGTCCAGCCCTTGGGGCGTTCGCCCGACCCAACGCGGCGCAACCCACCCTGCGCGCGGCCCGATAACGGACGTGGACCCGTGACGACCATCGACTGGATCATCATCGCCGCCTACCTCGCGGGGATGATCGGCCTGTCGGTCTACCTCGGGCGCGGCCAGTCCAGTCAGGACGACTACTACGTGGGCGGCCGCAACCTCCCGTGGTGGGCGGTCGGCATCTCCACGATGGCGACGCAGACCTCGGCCGTGTCGTTCATCTCGATCCCGGCGTTCGTCGCGCTGGTCGAGGGCGGCGGCCTGACGTGGCTGCAGTACGAGCTCGCGGTCCCGCTCGCGATGATCGTGGTGATGGTGCTGCTCATCCCGTTCTTCCGCAGCCTCGAGCTCATCTCGGTCTACGAGTACCTCGAGCTGAGGTTCGGCGCGCGAACGCGCAGCATGATGAGCATGGTGTTCCTCCTCAGCCGCGGGCTCGGCACGGGCGTCGGCGTCTATGCGAGCGCGATCGTCCTCGAGGTCTGCCTCGGCACACCGCTGTGGGCGACGATCCTCCTCATCGGCGTCGTCACCGTCATCTACGACACGATCGGCGGCATGGCGGCGGTGGTCTACTCGGACGTCGTGCAGATGTTCGTCCTCGTCGGCGGGCTCCTCATCTGCATCTACATCGGCTTCGAAGAGGCGGGCGGCGCCGCCGCCGCGATCGAGAGCCTCCCGCCCGAGCGCTGGCGCGCTTTCGATCCGGGCACCGGGATCTTCGACGGCGCGAAGACACCGTTCTGGGGGTTCCTCGTCGGCGGCCTCTTCCTCTACATCTCTTACTACGGCGTCGATCAGAGCCAAGCGCAGCGCGAGCTCTCCGCGCCGACGCTCGCCGATACGAAGCGGTCGCTCGTCCTCAACGGGTTGCTGAGATTCCCGCTCACCGTGATGTACCTCGTGCTCGGCATCGCGATGGGCGCGGCGTACCTCGCGTCCCCCGAGCTGCAAGCGGTCGTCCCGGCCGAACGCCCCGACTACCTCGTCCCGCAATTCATCTTGCACAAGCTCCCCACCGGCCTGCGCGCGGTGTTGTTCGCGGCGATCCTCGCGGCGGCGATGTCGAGCCTGGACTCCGCGTTGAACTCGCTGTCCGCGTCCACGATGAAGGACTTCATCGAGCGCCGCCGCGAGCTGCGCGCCGACGAGCTCCTCCGGGTCGGGCGCATCACCACCGTGATCTGGGGCGCCGCGATCAC
>JAUHYN010001227.1 GCA_030426505.1 bacterium
CGTAAGAAGAAGAAGGCCGGCTCGAGCAGCGAGACGCTCGGCTTCCGGTGCTGCGCGGATCCCGGCTGATCCGCGCTTCGTGAATCGCGAAGACCTCGAGTGGGTGTGTGCGAGCGCCGGCGCGTCCGGCGTTCGATCGCACGCGTTCGTCCAGCGCCTGTGGAGCGGGTACGGCGCGATCCACCGGGTGTGGTTGGAGGGCGCGTCCCAAAAGACCGCGATCGTGAAGATCGTGACACCCCCGGCGCGCGCGAAGCACCCGCGCGGGTGGGGCTCGGATCGCTCCGACGAGCGCAAGCGCCGCTCCTACGAGGTCGAGCAACACTTCTACGGCGCCTTCGCGGCGCGCTGTGACGACGCGTGCCGCGTGCCCGCCTGCCTCGCCGCGGAGGCGACCGAGACCGGCTGGCGCCTCCTCCTCGAGGACCTCGACGCCGCGGGCTACGCGGGGCGCAGCGGGCGGTTCGTCGACGACTACGTCGAGATCTGCCTCGATTGGCTCGCGGCGTTCCACGCGACGTTCGTCGGCGTGGCGCCCGAGGGCCTGTGGCCGGTCGGGACGTACTGGCACCTCGCGACGCGCCCCGACGAATTGGAGGTCACGGAGGACGAGCGGCTGAAGGCCGCGGCGGCGCGCATCGACGCGGCGCTGTCGGCGGCGCGCGTTCAGACGTTCGTCCACGGCGACGCGAAGCTCGCGAACTTCTGCTTCGGCGACGGGTGCGTGGCGGCGGTGGACTTCCAGTACGTGGGTGGCGGGTGCGGCGTGAAGGACGTCGCGTACTTCCTCGGTGGCGCCGCGCGCACGTCGGCGCTCGAGCGCAACGGCGATGTGTGGCTCGACCGCTACTTTCAGCGCCTGCGCGCGCGGCTCGCTCCGTCGGTGGACGGCGCCGCGCTCGAGGCGGAGTGGCGCGCGCTGTACCCGTACGCGTGGGCCGATTTCAATCGCTTCCTCTCGGGCTGGGCGCCGGGCCACGAGAAGCTCGAGCCGTACGGGGCGCGGCTGACCGAGCAGGTGCTGGCGGAGCGGTGAGCTCCGCGACGGCGAATCGCCTCAGCCGACCATCGACCGCGCGCGGGATCCCTCACGAGGCGTTTCGGGGTAGGGTCCGCGCCGTCATGGCGAAGAACACGATCTCGGCCCAGGTGGCCCTCGAACTCCTCAAAGACGGCAACGCCCGCTACGTCGCGGACGTGGCGCGGCGGCCGCGGGCCGATCCGCGGCGTCGTCACGAGACGACCGGTGGCCAGTGGCCGTTCGCGGTCGTCCTCACGTGCGCGGACTCGCGCGTCTCACCCGAACTGATCTTCGACCAGGGGATCGGGGACGTCTTCGTCGCGCGCGTCGCGGGGAACGTCGCGACCGACGAGGTCATCGGGAGCATCCAGTACGCGGTGCAGTACATCGGCACCGAGCTCGTCGTCGTGCTCGGGCACGAGAGCTGCGGCGCCGTCGGCGCGGCGATCTCGCCGCCGAGCGACGCGCCGAAGGAGCTCGCCGGGCTCGTCGGGCAGATCCAAGGCCACATCGGCAAGGAGAAGAACCTCGGCAAGGCCGTCGACAAGAACGCGAAGGCCGCCGCCGCCGCGCTCAAGAAGGCGATGAAGGGCAAGGCGATGGGCCACGCGCACGTCGTCGCGGCCACGTACGGCCTCAACAGCGGCGCCGTGAACTGGCTCTGATCCGCGCTTGTCAGGCGCCGTCGATGGCGCCAAACCTCGGCGCGTGATTCCGCGCTACACCCCTGACGACATGGCGGCGGTCTGGTCGGAGGCCAACCGCGTCAAGACCTGGCTCGACGTCGAAGTGGCCGCCTGCCGCGCGATGGCCGACGCCGACCTCATCCCGTCCGCCGACGTCGACCGCATCGAGGCCGCCGCGAAGGGCTGCGACTTCGACCGCCTCGCCGAGCGCGCCCTCGAGATCGAGAAGACGACCAAGCACGACGTCATCGCGTTCCTCACCGCGTTCGAAGAGGTCGCCGGTGACGTCGCCCGCCACGTCCACTTCGGGATGACCTCCAGCGACGTCCTCGACTCTTCGCTCGCGCTCCGCCTCGTCGAGGCGACCGACATCATCGAGCAGGACCTCGCGAACCTCGCCGCCGCCGTGAAGGCGCGCGCCGAGGAGCACCGCCACACGCCGATGATCGGGCGCTCGCACGGCATCCACGCCGAGCCGATCACGTTCGGGATGGTGCTCGCTGGGTGGTACGCCGAGCTGTCGCGGAACATGCAGCGCCTGAAGGCGGCGAAGGCCGACGTCGCCGTGGGGAAGATCTCCGGCGCAGTCGGCACGAACGCGCACCTGCCGCCGTCGATCGAAGAGACCGCGCTGAGCCGGTTGGGGCTCGGGGTGGAGACCGTCGCGACGCAGGTCGTCGCGCGCGATCGCCACGCGCAGTACTTCGGCACGCTCGCGACGCTCGCGGCGTCCATCGAGCGGTTCAGCGTCCAGGTGCGGCACATGCAGCGGACCGAAGTGCGCGAGGCGGAGGAGCCGTTCACCGCGGGCCAGAAGGGCTCGTCGGCGATGCCGCACAAGCGCAACCCGATCCTCACCGAGAACCTCACCGGCCTCGCGCGCCTCGTGCGCGGGTGGGCGCAGGCCACGTACGAGAACGTCGCGCTGTGGCACGAGCGGGACATC
>JAUHYN010000094.1 GCA_030426505.1 bacterium
GGACGTTGCCCGGCCAGCGGTACTTCTTCATCGCGACGAGGCACGACTTCGAGAAGCCCTTCACGCGGCGGCCGTGCTCTTCGATGGCGCGCGAGAGGAAGTACTTGGCGAGGATGTCGAGGTCCTCGTCGCGCGCGCGGAGTGGAGGCAGCGCGACGTTCACGACGTTGAGGCGGTAGTAGAGATCCTCGCGGAAGCGCCCCGCCTTGATCTCGCTCTCGAGCACGCGGTTCGTCGCCGCGACGACGCGGATGTCGACCGGCTCCGTGGCCGTGTCGCCGACACGCTGGACCACGTGCTCCTGCAGCGCGCGGAGCAACTTCACTTGCAGCGACATCGGCATCTCGCCGATCTCGTCGAGGAAGAGAGTGCCGGTGTTCGCGGCCTGGAAGCGCCCGACCTTGTTCGCGACGGCGCCCGTGAACGCGCCGCGCACGTGACCGAACAGCTCCGACTCCAGGAGGTTCTCCGGGATTGCGCCGCAGTTGATCACCACGAACGGGCCCTTCTTGCGGCGCGAGTTCTCGTGGATCTCCTTCGCGATGAGCTCCTTGCCGGTGCCGGTCTCGCCGGTGATGAGCACCGAGATGTCCGCGGTCGCGACCTTGCGGACGCGCTTGAACACCTCCTTCATCGAGTCGCACGCGCCGACGATCGAGCCGAACCGCAGGTCTTCGAGCTTGTCCTCGAGGACGGTCTTCTCTTCGTGCAGCTCGTCGATCCGCTGCGCCTGCGACAGGAGCAAGCTGGCTTGCGCGGAGAAGACGCTCATCACGTCCATCGCGGCGTCGTCGAAGAGGTTCGTGATGCGGTTGTTGCCGACGTAGAGCAAACCGAGCAGTTCACCGCGCGCGAGCAGCGGCGAACACATCACGGAGTGCAGCCCGAGGTGGACGATCGACTCCGACGCGCTCCACTGCTCGTCGGCGAGGGCGTCCGCGACGACCACAGGGCGCTTCGTCTCGATGACCTTCGCGAGGATGGAGTCGGAGAGCTGGTCGAGGGAGCGCTGGATGTTGGCCTTGTCGACCTTGCGCGCGGCGCGGACGACCGGGTGTTCGTCTTCGAGCAACACGAGGAACCCCTTGTCGGCGCTGGTGAGCTCGACGAGGGAGTCGAGGATGGTGTCGACGAGCGACTCCGTGGACGCGTTCTCGAGGAGCTTGATCGAGAACTCGTGGACGCGCTTGTAGGCGGACTTCACCTCCACCGTCGCGGCCTGGGGCTGCCCCGCCTCGGCCGACTTGAAGACCGGCGGCGGCTTCGGGACGTCGTCCTCGTTCTCGTAGTACGTCATCTTGAGGCCGCCGATGCGGATGACGTCCTTGTGGTCGAGGGTCTTCTTCTTCTCGCGGCGGCCGTTGACGGTCATGTCGCGGAGCATCCCCACGATCAGGAAGTCGTCGCCGTCCTTGCTGACCTGGGCGTGGGTCGGCTGGAGCTCGGCGGTCGTGACGCGGATGTCGTTGTCCTCCGAAGCGCCGATCGTGGTCACCGGGCGGATGAGACGGACGGCGCGCGGGCGCTCGTCGGGGGCCTCCAGATACAGGCTCGCCATGCGACCTCTACATACCAGGAGCCCGGGACTTCGGGCGATAGCGGGGCCCGATCAGAAGGAGAACGTGAGCTGGCCGCCCACGGGCGGGGCCTCGGGCGCGGGGCGGGGCTCGAGGAGCGCGGCCTCGGTGTCGGCGTAGGTCGAAAAGCCCTGGATCGCGCTCGCCGTCCAGCCGCCGAGGAAGAGGGCGAGGCCGGAGTACTGCACCGCGGTCAGACTGTAGAAGCGCCCGCTCTCGGTCGGGGTCCCGACCGGGGCGAGCGCGCGGTACGCGACGATGTTCATCACCAGCCCGATCACCTGGACCGACAACCACAGCGTGCCCCACCCGAACTGCTCGAGGGTGAACTGCGGCGTCCCGCCGGGGAGCGCCATCATCCACTTCGGCGGGAGCGTCACGATCTCCACCCGCACGACCTCTTTGACCGGCGGTTCGACCTGATCGGGCTCGGTCTTCCCGGTGAGGCGGTCGAGCGTGTCCTTCATCTCCTCGCGGACACCCTGGAAGACCGCGATGATGTTCGGGGGGATGACGAAGGGGTCGAGCTCGTGCTCGGGGTCGATCAGGAGTAGCTGCCCGAACTCCTCCTTCGCCTCGTCCTCGCGCTCGAGGCCCGCGAGCGCCACGCCCATCAGCTTGCGGGCGGTGATCAGGAGGTCCCGGTCGAGGATCCGCGGCGGGTGCAGCCACGGGTCCAGCGTCGCCACCACCGTCGCGAAGTCCCGAAACTGGAACGCGTTCTCCGCGAGGCGCACGGCGTGCGCGGCGTCCGGTTTGGTCTCCGCTTGCGCACCTACGGCCGCCATCGCGGCCACCACGATCGCGAGGTGCTGCACCGCGGGTGAGAATGCCTCCGAATCGCACACGAATCCACATCGTGGCCGGGTGGATTCGGGTGGTGCGGTGTCGTCGATCGGTTCCCGTCGAACCCACAACGTATCGTTCGGGGACGCCCTCGGGCCCCGCGTGTCGCCCCGAGTCGGTCCAACTCAAGCGCTGCGCCGGACCGTCGAATAGGACCAAGCAGATGCGAAGCGAAGAATCCGCGCGAATGCCCCGATTGGTGTCCATGTCCGACCTCGACCGTGGCATCCGCGGAGTGTCTCCGGACGAGGCAGACGCGATCGAACGCATCTGCGTCCACGCGATCCTCGCGACGCCGGCGGCGCAGCACCTCGAAGCCTGGAGGGTGACCGACATCGTCAATGCGCACGTCAAACGCTACGAGCGGGGCCGCGACTTCGACTTCACCCCCGTGCTGCAAGCCCTCCTGAAGGTCCGCGGGGTCACCGAGCAGGACCTGTACGTCGGCATCCTCAACGTCCGCGTCTGTCTCGCGGCGATGGGCATCCACATGGACGAGCCCGCGATGAAGCTCGAGGAGAACGTCCGACGCGGCATCGTCGAGACGGCGCGCGCCGCTTCGCACAGCGCGCGGGCCGCGTACGAGCTGCGCCGGTTACGCGCCGCGATCAACCGCGTGGAGCGCGAGCGCCTCGGCGACATGCTCGTCAACAACCACTTCATCACGGCCGAGCAGCTCGAGCACGCGCTCGAAGCGCAGCAGCAGCACGGCCGACGGCTCGGGACGAACCTCGTGGAGCTCGGCTACATCTCGGCCTCGAGCCTCGCGCACTTCCTCGGCGACCAGCTCGACATCCCCTGCGTGACGTTCATCGGCCACATCGAGGAAAAGGCGATCGCCGCCGTCCCGAAGGACTTCGTCCGGCGGCTCCGCGTGATGCCGCTGAACATCCAGGAGAACGGGAGCCTCACACTCGCGATGGAGGACCCGCTCGACCTCCGCGCGATCGAGGAGATCGTCCGCTACACCGGCCGCGTCGTTCACCCGGTCGTCGCGCCGGAGAGCGTGCTCGTGTACGCGATGGCGCGTCACTACGGGCAGGTGCAGCCCTCGCGCGTGCGCGACGGTTGATCCGGCTCAGCGCGACTTGCGCCGCATCTCGATCACGCGCTTCTCCATCCGTGCCTCTCTGAGGTGCGGGTTGAGCGCGAGCGCCTTGTCGTAGTTCGTCACGGCGAGATCCATCTCGTCTTTGTCGCGGTGCAGACGCCCCAGGTAGTAGTGCCACTGGCCGATGAGGATCGGATCCTTCGGCCCGTCGCGGCGGGCGGTCTCGATCGCTTCCTCGAGGAGCTCGCGCCCCTTCGACAGCGCGGTGGCGCGGTCGAAGTTCTTGTCCATGATCATCGACCACGCATAGAACGCCGCGTACTGCGGATCCTTCGGGTTGATCGTGTGCGCGCGCTCCAGCTCGGCCCGCGCCTCGGGGGCGGCGCCCTTGCGGAGGTGGACCTTCGCCATCTCGAACGCCATCAGGGCGTCGCTCTCGGTCTGCTTGGAGGGGGCCGCGCGCTTCGGTTCGATCTTCTGAATATACGCAGCCCGCGCCGCGGGGTGATTGAGCGTGCGGTACGCGTCGTTGAGCGCGGCTTGCAGCTCGACGGCCAGCGCGAGGATCTCGGGCGCGACGTGCGCCCGGAGCGTGTCGGGGTGGTAGCGGCGCGCGCGATCGAAGAAGGCCTTGTTGACGGTCTCGGCGTCGGCGTCCTGGGCGACGCCGAGGAGCTCGAAGTGATTGGGCTTCGTCGCCTTCGCAGCGAACGCCTGGAGCTCCTGCACGATCGCGTCGACGGGCGTGGGCGCCTGCTGCGCCGGGGCCGGAGTGGTCTGAGCGGCCTGACCCTGCGACCACGCGGTGTACGCCGCGCGGAGCTCTTCGTTGAACGGGTCCTGCTCGATCGCGGCGAGCGCGAGCTCCTCGCAGCGCGCGGGCGCCGCCCGGGCGAGCGCGATCGCCTGCTCCACGAGCGCTTTCGCGCGGTCGACCTTCTCCGGGAAGGCTTGCGCCCAGACGTCGCGGAGGTGCGCGAAGTCCTCGCCGGCGGCGCGCCGCTCGTCCACGCGGAGGTGGCCGTGGTGGAAGTCGTAGTGGAGGCGGCGCAGCGGGTTCGCGACGAGCTCGCTCGCGCGCTCGAGCTGACGCACGACCTGTTCGAGCCGCGCGACCTTCGGCGGCGGGCTGTCCGGAGGCGGGTCCGAGAACCGCTCGCACATCGTCTGGACGCGCAGCTCGATCTCGTCGCGAGACGCGCCGGGCTCCACGCCGAGCGCGTCGTACAGGCGCGAAGAGGAGAGGGCGTCCATGATTCTGCGGCCGTCGGCGATGAGGACGTCGAGGGGCTCGTACTCGCGGTCCGTCTCGAGCTCCGCGGAGAGCCGCGCCGCGACGCCATCGACGTACGCCTCGAACTTGCTCCGCACCGCGTCGTCGAGGTCGACGAACTGCACGCCGATCCCCGGGGGTTGGTTGAACGACGCCGCCGCTTCGGGCGTCACGACGTGGACCACGTCGGCTTCGAGATCGATCACGCCCCCCGGGGTGGCGAAGTGAATCGACAGGCGCGTCCCGAACGGCGGCGCCGACTCCGTGCGAATGAACATCCCGCCCTTCGAGATGTCGACCGTCCACACTTCCTTGAGCGCTTCGCGGGACCCGAACTCGACCTCGACCTGGCGCTCGTCGATGAAGCGCGGGTGTTTGCGGACGTGACTCGTCACGGCGATCGATCATGCCCCGGACCGGAGCGGAGGTCGACCGAGGTCAGTCGATGTCGGGCGACCCGGGGCGCGTGAGATCTGCGCCGTCCGGGAGCGTAGCGGCGGGCTCGAGCAGTGGCGCGGCGTCGAGGTCGTCGCCCCCCATCATCTCGACGATGCGTTCCAGGCTCGCACGGATGGCGTTCTGCTCCAGGACCTCGAGCTCCTGTAGCCGCGCGACGAAGCGCTCTTGCAGGGGGGAGGGCGCCTGCTCGATCAGCGCATGTCCTGCGTCGGTGAGGCGGACCGTGACGCGGCGGCGATCCTTGCTCGTGCGCTCGCGGGTCACCAACTGACGCGCGGCGAGGCGGTCGATGATGCCGGTCATCGTGGCCTGACTGAGCGACACCTCGCGCGCGAGCTCGCTCGGAGCGACTTCGCCGAGCTGCCCGATCGTCCTCAGCGCGACGAGCTGCGGTCCGGTGAGGCCGAACGTACTCGCGAGGTGTTTGCTGTGGAGATCGATCGCGCGGCTGATCCGACGGAGCGCCCGCAGGATGTCGTCCTCGAGGGCCGCCACGGGCGAGGAGTGTCGCACGACTCTCACGTCTGGGCACGCCCGACGCGCGGCCGCCGCGCGCCGTAGACCAACGCTCCGACGCCCCCGATGAGGAGCGCGAAGGCCGCGGCGTCCGACGCTTCGAACACGACGCGCTTCGTGCCGAACGCGAACATCACCACGCCCGCGACGACGAGCGCCCAACGAACGGCGACTTCGCCGAGCTCGATCGCGCCGCGGCGCGCGCTGCGGTCCGGCCAGAACCCCAGCGGCTTCACGCGCTCCACGAACGCGCGGAGGTGACCGTCCCACCGCGCGGGCCTCAGCACGAGGCCGATCACCAAGCCCACCACGCTCGACGCGGAGATCGCGATCAAGCGCGCCTCGAAGGCGAGGTCGGTCGTGAACAGCGCGACCGAGACGGTGAGGCCGATCGTCATCGCGAGGAGCTCGGACAGCGCCGTCACGCGCCACCACACCCAACGGAGCGCGGTGGGGATCCCGAGCGCGGCACCGAGCGCGGCGACCCACTGCCAGGCCTCTTCGATCGTGTCGATGTGCAGGCTCACCACCGCCGCGAGGATCGCGAACACGACGACCGCGCTCCGAGCGACGAGGAGCTGCACGCGGTCGGAGACGTCCGGGCGCGCGACGCAGAGGACGTCGTTCACGACGTACGACGCGCCCCAGTTGATGTGGGTGTCGACGGTGCTCATGAACGCGGCGAGGAGGCTCGTGACCATGAGGCCGAGCGCGAACGGGGGGAGGAGGGCGACCATCAGCACCGGGTACGCGAGCTCGCGATCCTGGCCGACCGCGGCGGCGGCGCCGTCGAGCGCGGTGGCTTCGCCGCCGATCGGGATCAACACCAGGGCGCAGACCGCGACGACGAACCACGGCACCGCGCGGACGAGGTAGTGGACGACGACGAACGTGATCGAGGCGTAGCGCGCGTCGTCTTCGGTCTTCGTCGCGTTCAGGCGCTGCATCATGTAGCCGCCGCCGTCGGCGGGGACGTTCGTGTACGACTGCACGAACAGGTAGACACCGAACAGGAAGGCGCCGAGGCCGAGGCCGTCGACCCAGGACACGTCGGTGGAGGGGACGAACGCGAGGATGTCGTGGTGCGCCCCGTACAGCTGCTCGAGCTTTCCGGCGATCGCGGCGCGCCCGCCCGCGCGCGTCCACGCCGCGACGGCGA
Organism: bacterium; assembly: GCA_030426505.1. Taxonomy (GTDB): domain Bacteria; phylum Myxococcota; class Kuafuiibacteriia; order Kuafuiibacteriales; family Kuafuiibacteriaceae; genus JAUHYN01. The sequence continues at coordinate 6,882 of JAUHYN010000094.1, forward strand.
GCCAGATGCTCCCGAACATCGCGACGCCGAGTTGGATGAGGTCCGTGAAGACGACGCCGCGGATGCCGCCCAGGCTGGAGTAGAAGCCGACGATCGCGAGGAGCGCGAGGATCGTGAGGCCCTCCGAGGGCGTGCCGAGGCCGGCGCCGTCGGGCCACACCGCCGCGAAGGCGGCGACGAGCGCCGGGGTCCACACGTCCCAGTGGAAGAACGGCGTCACGATCTTCACCATCGCGCGCAGCACCCAGCCGAGGATGATCGCGTTGTAGATCAACCCGAACAGAACGGACCGCGCGGAGCGGAGCACGCGCGCCGATCGCCCGGAGTAGCGGAGCGCGACGAGCTCGGCGTCGGTGATGACGCCGCTTCGACTCCAGCGCGCCGCGAAGTAGACGACGACCGCGGCGTGGACGCCGATCCACGAGAGCCACATCCAGTTCCCGGAGAGGCCGCGGCGCGCGACGATGCCGGTGACCGCGAGCGGCGTGTCGGCGGCGAAGGTGGTCGCGGCGATCGAGAGCCCGGCCCACCACCACGGAAGGCTGCGCCCCGCGAGGAAGTAGCTCTCGCGATCTTCGGAAGCGGCCTTGCGGACGAACAGCCCGACGCCCGCGGCCATCGTCAGGTACACGCCGACGACGACCCAGTCGATCGGATGCAGCGTCAGCCGTTCCACGTCAGGTGAGCGTGACCTTCGCGAGGCCCGGCGGGTGATCCGGGTTGATGCCGCGCCGCCCCGCGAGCTCGAGCGCGACGAGCTGCGAGAGGAACGCGAGCACCACCGAGCGCGCCCAACGCACCGTCGGCATCGGGATCGCGAGCGCGCGACTCGCGAGCGCTTCGGCGCGATCGCCGCGGTGCGCGGCCTCGCCGGTCACCGTGACGTGCGGGGCGCCGCGCGCGAGGAGGCGCGTGGAGACGGCGTCGAGGCTGTCGGCCGGGTCGTCGCCGTCCTGGAAGAGGACGACACGATCGGTGTCGTCGAGCGCGCCGATCGGTCCGTGCAGGATCTCGGCGGCGGACCACGCCTGGCACTTGAGGCCGAGCGACTCCGATAGCTTCAACGCGGCGTCCTGCGCGGCGGCGAGCGCCGGGCCGCGCGCGACCCACACCGCGCTCTTCCCGTTCTCGAGGAAGTCGGCGAGGCGCATCACGACGTCGCTCTCGAGGATCAACTCCATCGCGACCGCGGTCTCGTCCGCGGCGGGTTGGAGCCGGAAGTCGCAGAGCGCGGCGGTGACGAAGAGCTGCGCGCCGAAGCTCTTGGTGGCGGGGACGGCGAGCTCGTCGCCGACGCCCACGTCGACCATCGCGTCGCAGACCTGACCGAGGTTGCTGTCCTTCGCGGCGCCGTTGGTGACGGCGAGGATCTTCGCGCCGCGATCCTTCAGCCAGCGCGCCGAGTGCGCGATGTCCGTGCTCTGGCCGGACGCGGAGTACGCGAAGACGCGGGCGTCCTGCCACTTCGCTTCGGCGGTGTCCTGCGTGGAGAGCCACGGGCGGAATTCGATCGGGTGACGGCCGCTCTTCACGCCGGCGAGGTACGTCGCGAACGTGCAGGCGTTGCCGGAGCTGCCGCGCCCCACGAGCACGAGGTTGTCGCGGTCGCCGAGGGCGCGGAGCGCTTCGCGGGTGTCCTTCGTCCAGACGTCGGCCTTGGAGCGGAGCAAGTAGGGTTGCTCGACGGTCTCGTCTCGCATGTGACAGGCGATCATGGCGTTCCTCCTCGGGCGGGTGGACTGATGTTGGGGCGCGCGCGCCAGTAGAACTCGGCAGGCGCGCCGTTCCAGGTGACGTTCGTGAGCTTCTCCGAGAGCGACTTCTTTCCGCTGAAGAACAGCGGGAGCTGCGTCTCGTAGTGCCGGACCAGGCGCACCTTCGTGTCGACGTCGGTGTGGACGGCGAGCCGCGCGGCCGGGCGGCAGCCGATGCGATCGAGCGCGGCTTCGGGGCCGTCGGGGCTGCCGACGCCGAACTCGTGGTCGAAGACGTACGGGACGTCCTCATAGAAGAGCAGGTTGTTGGCCGACGCGATCTGGAGCGCAACGCGCGCGCAGATCACGTGGTCGACGTGCAGGCCGATCCCCATCGGCGCCACGACCAGCACGCGCCCCATGTTCTGCACGAGGCGGCGCAGGACGAGGTACAGCTCTTCGACGTAGGCGCTGTCGTCCGGTGCGGAGAGCGCGAACTTCATGCGCGCGCGCTTGTAGATCAGATCGCCGGTGGTCGGGCTGCGTCGGTAGACGCAGTCGGAGAAGCCGAGGTGGACGAAGTCGCAGTCGAGGTCGTCCATCGCGCGGATGTCTTCGCGGCGGCGCACGAGCGGTGAAGCGAACCCGCGGCGCTCGCGCCCCTTGCCGTTGCCGTTCTTCCGCGGGAGCGGGTTGCCGCACGCGATCGTCACGACGAGGCGCGAGACGCGCCCCTTCAACGCGGAGAGGAGACCGGCGGTGGAGAGCACCGCGTCGTCGAGGTGGGGCGACAGGGCGATGACCCGCTCGAAGCGGTCCCAGTCGTAGGCGTCGAGGAGATCGATCGTCTTCATGCGAACATGGGGATCTTCGCGCCGTAGCGCTGGCGCGCGCGCTCCATGAGCGTCTTGGCCTTGGTGCCGGACCCGACGAGTGGGTTCTCGGCGAGGGCGGCGGTGGCCGCGTCGAAGTCGTGCCCCGCGGCCGCGTCGGCGGCCAGGCGTTGGTAGCGCTCGAGGCGCAACAACAGCGGCATCTGATCCGGCGCCACCGGCGGCGACGGTGGCCTCAGGATCTCGCTCTTCGACACGGCGCAGACCGTCTCCACGACGGTCGACGCGTCGAAGATCGGCGCGGCGCCCTGGGACGGGACGTTCAACACCATCCGCCGCGGCGCCTCGGAGCCGAGCGCCCTCAACATGTGGACCGCCATGTCGCCGAAGCCGCTGGTGCCGCGGTGCTTCTTCAGTTCGGGGACGTCCTTCGCGGCCTCTTCCTCGAAGTGTTCGAAGTAGCTCGGCAGCTTGTCCATGATCGCCGCGGCGCGCGAGCCGTCTTCGAGTGCTTGCCGGACGAACGCCTCGGGGCGCGCGTAGAAGGCGAGGTACGAGTTCGGGAAGTAGCCGGGGTGCGAGCGCGCGAGTTGGAGCGACGTCTCGAAGCGCAGGCGGTACGCGCCCTCGAGGTGCGCGGGGACCTCGATCGCGTCGACGGCCGGGAGCGGCGCGCCGTCGATCTTCACGTCGTGGTACCAGGTCGCGTGGTTGAGGCCGACGCAGTCGAAGAGCGCCTCGCCCTCGCGCCCGATCGCGCGCGCGAGATCGTGCATGTCTTCGTCGGACTGATCGCACAGCCCGATCACGAACACGCCGCGCCCGAGGAGCGCCTGCGTCACGATGTTCGTCGGGTTCGTGTAGTTGAGGAGCACGGCGTCCGGCGCGACACGCTTCATGGTGTCGACGATTTCGAGCGACGCCGGCACCGAGCGGAGCGCGAAGAAGAAGCCGCCGGGGCCGACGGTCTCCTGGCCCGGCATGTCGAGCTCGAGCGGGAGCGTCTCGTCCACGTGGCGGCACGCGAGGCCGCCGGGGCGTGAGGTGTTGAGGACCGCGTCGGTCCCGGTCAGCGCCTCTTCGAGCGTGGTCACGCCGCGCACCGTGAACGGCGCGCCCTGCGTCGACGCCATCTTCGCGCCGAGCTTCGAGACGATCTCGAGGTGGCGCGCGTCGATGTCGTAGAGGCGGACCTCGGTGAGCGACAGCTCGGACGCGTGGTGGATCAATGCGGAGAGCAGCCCCGGGGTATAGGCGCTGCCGCCGCCAACGACGGTGAACGTACGAATCATGTGGGCTCCAGGAGATCGGCGAAGACGTCGGCGCGTCGCGCGACGCCGCCCGCGGTCATGAGCTGGCGCGCGGCGACCTCCACCGCGAGCGTCGCGGCTTCGGCGCCGCTCTTCTTCGCGAGGCGCGCGGCGACGAAGCCGGCCGCGAAGGCGTCGCCGGCGCCGGTGTGATCGTGGACGACGACCTCGCGCGCCGGCACGGCGAAGCGGACCCCGTCCACGCGACCGACCGCGCCGCGGTCGTCGAGCGTGACGACGATGTCGGCGACCTGCGTGATGTCCGAGAGGGCGGCGTCGACCGAGCCGGCGGCGGTGCGCGCCTCGGTCTCGTTGAGGACGAGGAGGTTCCACGGCACCTCGTCGCCGAGCAGCGACGCGAGCCGATTCGGCGACCAGCTCCCGCTCACGCTGACGCTCGCGCCTTGTGCGCGCGCTTCGCGGAGCCGCGGCGCGAGGGCGTGGGCCTCCTCCAACCCCGGCACGTGAATGTGCTCGGCGTCCGGGAGGCCGGGGCACTCCGCGAGGCTCGCGAAGTGCGCGGCGGTCACGAACGCGCGGTCGTTCGGGTACTGCAGGACGAGCGAGATCGCCGGGTCGTCGGGCGCGCGCCACGTGTGGTCGGCGATCCGGAGCGTCTCCACGGCGCGGGCGATCGCGTGGTCGGCGATGCCTTCACCGGCGGGGTACGCGAGGGTGACGTCGAGGCCGAGGGCGCGCATCACCGAGGCGGTGTTGAGCGCGCCGCCGAACCCGAGCTCCATGCGTCGCACGAAGCGCTCGCGCCCCGGCGCGACGGAGAAGTCGTCGGCGTCGACGTCGATCTCGAAGAAGACCAACCCAGCGACGACGACCCGGGGGGACGTCGAGGCCGCGCTCACGCCGAGTCGCCCTCCATACCGGCGAGGAAGTCTTCGCCCCAGCGACGCACGTCGTTGTGCTCGACGATCTGCTGCATCCGGCGCTGCCGTTGGATGCGCTCGTCGTCGCTCATCGTGAGCGCGTGCATCAACGCGTTCTTCATGCTGCTGACGTCGAACGGGTTGGCGAGGAGGGCGCCGTGCATTTCGACCGCCGCGCCCGCGAACTCGGAGAGCACCAGCGCGCCGTTCGTGTTCGTGGCGGCCTTCGCCATCACGTACTCCTTCGCGACGAGGTTCAGCCCGTCGCGCAGCGGCGTGATCCACGCGACGTCACTCGCCGCGTAGTGCGCGACGACGTCCTCGAACGGCAGCGACCGGAGGAAGTAGCGGATCGGCGTCCAGTCCATGCGACCGAAGCGCCCGTTCACCTGCCCGATCGCTTGGTTCAGCTTCTCCTGCAGCGTCTTGTAGATCCGCATCCCGGAGGCGGGGGGCGTGACGACGTTGATCAGGACGACCTTGCCGTGCAGCTCGGGGTGCTCCTCGAGCAGCTGCGCGAACGCCTCGATCTTCTCGAGCGGGCCCTTCACGTAGTCGAGGCGCTCGATGGAGACGATGCCGGTGCGGCCCGCGAGCTCTTCGCGGATCGACTCGATGCGCGCCGCGATCTCGTCGCGCTGCACGATCTCGCGGATGCGATCGCAGTCGATCCCCACCGGGTGTGCGCCGAGGCGTACGCGCCGGCCGCCGACGTCGATCGCGGTCGCCATCTGGTCGATGCCGAGCGCGCAGCCGTAGCTGACGAAGCGCGGCGCGCAGGGGACGCGCTCGACGACCTGGGTCGGCGCGTTCGACTGCACGACGTCGACGAAGTTCTCGAGGTAGCGCGGGACGTGGAAGCCCACGTAGTCGCACTGCGCGAGGCTGCCGACGATCTGCTGTCGCCACGGGAGCATGTTGAAGATGTCCGACGGCGGGAACGACGTGTGGTGGAAGAAGCCGATCTTCAGATCCGCGCGGAGCTGGCGGAGCAGCCCGGGGACCAGCCACAGGTTGTAGTCGTGGACCCAGACGAGGGCGTTCGGCTTCGCTTCCTCCGCGGTGCGTTCGGCGAACGCGCGATTCACGTCGACGAAGCTCTCCCACATCGAAGGGTCGAACACGGCGCGGCCCGGGAACGAGAAGATGACCGGCCAGAACGCCTCCTTGGAGAAGCGCTTGTAGAAGCGGTCGACGTCGTCCTTCGTCAGCGCGATGCGCGCCGCGTTGAGGCCGGCGTACTCGTCGGAGACCGGGACCGTGCGCTCGAAGTTCTCCGGGTCGCGCGAGTCCTGGAGCGACCACCCGATCCACGCGCCGGAGCGCCCGTTCGCGAAGAAGCCGAGGAGCGAAGGGATGATCCCGTTCGGGCTCTTCGGCCGACGCCGAAACGTCTTGCCGCCACGCCGGAACTCCTCGAACGGGAGCCGGTGGTAGACCATCACGAGCTGGTTCTCAGCGCTCGAGAGATCGGGCGCCGTCGCCGCGTCCCGCGCGCCGACCCAGCCGCGCTTCACGAGCGCCTCCTCGATGCCGGCCGCGCCGACACCTTCGGCGACGTGGACGTGGTCGCGATCGCGGACGTGTTCGACCAGCGCGGGCTCGGCGTTGTTCACGACGACGCCCGGGAGGTTCGTGTCGAACATCGAGCGATCGTTGAGCGTGTCGCCCGCGACGAGGACGCGCCCCGGATCGAGGCCGAGGTGGTGGACCAGCGCGAGGATCGTCGGGCCCTTCGAGACGCCCTTCGGCATCACGTCGAGGTAGCGACCGGCCGAGAGGATCAGATCGCAGTCGAGCTCCTCGACGGCGGCGATCAGCTCGGGCGTGACGGCGTCCTCCGATCGGTACAGGTACGAACAGCGGCGCTCCTGCGGGACCTCTTGGCGCTCGAGGCCGTCGAAGTCGCGGAGTCGATCGATCACGC